>VXPN01000432.1 GCA_009839535.1 Boseongicola sp. SB0662_bin_57
TGGCTACGACATGGCGTCGTCGGGCGGAGACCTGTCGTTCGACCGTTCCGACAGCGCGCCCTATGTGCCAAAGTCCGTTGTCCCGGATCCCGAACTGTTCAAGGGCTTGACCCAGGGCGGACATCGGCAGAGCCGCAACGACTTGATTTATGAGGCCCATGTCAGAGGCCTGACCCAACAGCATCCGATGGTGCCGGAAGACCTGCGCGGCACCTATGAGGGTCTGGCCGCCGACCCCATCCTCGAGCATTTGCAGAAGCTGGGCGCCAAGGCGGTCGAGTTGATGCCCGTACATGCGTTTGTCGACGATTCATTTCTCCTCAAGCGCGGGCTGAAAAACTACTGGGGCTACAACTCCATCGGGTTCTTCGTGGCAGAACCAAGGTATTTCGGTCCCAACGGCCTCATGGGCTTTCGGCACATGGTGGACCGTTTCCACGAAGCCGGCATCGAGGTCATGCTGGACGTTGTCTACAATCACACTGCCGAGGGCGACCACCGCGGGCCGACACTGTCCTTTCGCGGGCTCGACAATGTCTCCTACTACCGGCTGCTTGCCGGGCAACCGCGCTTCTATGTCAATGACACCGGCTGCGGCAACACGTTGAATGTCGCGCATCCGTTCGTGCTGCGCATGGTGCTCGACAGCCTTCGGTTCTGGGTCGAATGCATGGGCGTGGACGGGTTCCGCTTTGACCTCGCGACAACCTTGGGGCGTGAAGATCACGGGTTCGATCCGTGGGGCGGCTTTTTCGACGCGTTGCGCCAGGATCCCGTCCTGTCGCAGGTGCGCATGATTGCCGAACCCTGGGACGTGGGATCCGGCGGCTATCAGCTGGGCGGCTTCCCGGCCGAGTTCTCGGAATGGAATGACAGCTATCGCGACACGGTGCGGCGGTACTGGCGCGGTGATGATCACAGTGCCCAGGAACTTGGCAGCAGGTTGCTGGGTTCGGCCGACAAGTTCGGCCAGCCAGGACGGAGCAGCAGGTCCTCGATAAATTTCGTCGCCGCGCATGACGGGTTCACGCTGGCCGACACGACGCGTTACGCCTGCAAGCACAACGAAGCCAATCTCGCGAACAACCAGGACGGCCACAATTCCAATTTCAGCGACAATTTCGGCGTCGAGGGCGAATCCGACGATTCGGACATTCAGGCAGGGCGCCGCCGCCGCATCCGCAACATGCTGGCAACCCTGTTCCTGTCGCAGGGAACGCCGATGCTCCTGGCAGGCGACGAATTCGGAAATTCGCAGGACGGAAACAACAACACCTATTGCCAGGACAACGAGATCGGTTGGGTGAACTGGGATCGGGCCGATGCCGACCTCCTGCAATTTGTCGAGGCGCTCTCGGCATTCCGGCGTGCGCACCCATCCCTGCGCCAGTCACGCTTCCTGCATGGTGAATCGCGTGAAAGCGACGGTCTTCCGGACGTGGAGTGGACCGACTTCAAGGGCGGCCCGCTTCACTGGCGTGATCCCGGCCTGTCGAATTTCTGCCTGACCATCAGGTGTTCGGCCGAGGCCGCTCGGTCCGCCTTCGACAACGACGCCGTGTTCGTCGCATTCAATCGGTCCGGGGAGGCATTGGACGTGACATTGCCGTCCGCGGATTCCGGATGGCACTGGGTGCGGGGCATCGACACCGGCCTTGCCGCGCAGAATGCCAACGGCACGGTCGAAGCCGCAACCGCGCTGGTCGCGGCACATTCGGTCGTGGCGTTTGAATGCAAGCCGGTCGGCATCGAAGCATGAAGGATGATGCCGCGCTCGGCCAGCTTGCAAGGGCGCATGGCGTCCTTTCGAGCTATCGCGACGTGCAAGGACGGGAGCGAACCGCGTCTCCGGACACTTTGCGGGCATTGCTGTCGGCCAGCCCGGTTGCAGCGGAAAGCGCCAGGCTTGTTCGCGAAAGTCTCGAGGCGCTCGCCAATGACGGCCGGTTTCAGGCGCTTGGCAAGGTGATGAACGAAGATCGAGGAAAGACCAGCCTCGGCGCGCGAGGAGATGACACATGAAAGTTAGAACCGTTGCGACCCGATCGTTTGAGGATCAAGAGCCAGGGACGTCGGGCCTGCGAAAGAAGACCCGCGATTTCATGCAGCCAAATTACCTGGAGAACTTTGTGCAGGCCATTTTCGCTGCGACCGGGGGCGGTGCCGGCAAGACGTTCGTGATCGGCGGGGATGGCCGTTACTTCAATGCCGAAGCGATCCAGAAGATCATCAAGATGGCAGCGGCAAACGGAGCGAAAGGGGTCATTGTCGGCAAGGACGGGATTCTCTCGACTCCGGCCGCGTCTCACCTGATTCGCAAGAACAGGACCGATGGCGGCTTCATCCTGTCCGCCAGCCACAACCCCGGGGGCATCGACGAGGACTTTGGCGTCAAGTTCAATGCATCAAACGGCGGTCCCGCGCCAGAGGGTCTCACTTCGAGAGTGTTTGACGCGACCAAGGCGATCGAAAGCTACTCAATCGCTGATTTCGAGGATGCCGATCTGGGACATGTCGGGACGGAAGGCCGCGGCGACTTCGTCATCGAGACCGTTGATCCGGTCAAGGACTACCTCGCGCTGATGGAGCAGCTGTTCGACTTTGACGCGATTCGCGCACTCTTCGCCGGCGGGTTCACCATGCGTTTCGATGCCATGCATGCGGTTACCGGCCCCTACGCACACGCCATACTGGAAGACCGGCTCGGAGCGCCCAAGGGAACCGTGATCAACGGCATCCCGAAGGTCGATTTCGGCAAGGGTCATCCCGACCCCAACCCGATCTGGGCAAAGGCGCTTGTTGACTTGATGATGTCGGACAGCGCCCCGGACCTTGGCGCGGCCTCGGATGGCGACGGTGACCGCAACATGATCGTCGGACGCGGTGCTTACGTGACTCCTTCCGACAGCCTCGCGATCCTGGCCGCCAACGCCCATCTCGCACCGGCCTATTCCGGCGGCCTGACTGGGATCGCGCGGTCGATGCCGACCAGCGGAGCCAGCGACCGTGTCGCGGAGAGGCTCGGGATTGGGGCGTACGAGACGCCCACCGGATGGAAGTTCTTCGGCAATCTTCTTGACGCCGGCAAGGCCACCATCTGCGGCGAAGAGAGTGCGGGAACCGGGTCAAGCCATGTCAGGGAGAAGGACGGGCTCTGGGCCGTGCTGCTCTGGCTGAACATCATTGCGAAACGCAACTCCTCGGTTGCCGAGATCCTGGAGGACCATTGGCGCACGTTTGGTCGAGACTACTATTCGCGTCACGACTTCGAGGCCGTGGAGACCGGCAGGGCCAATGCGCTCGTTGAGGAACTGGACGCCAGTCTCGCTGATCTGCCGGGCCAGGAGTTCGCCGGGCTGAAGGTCAGGGCTGCCGACCAGTTCTCCTACAAGGATCCCGTGGACGGCTCGGTCAGCGGCAATCAAGGCATTCGCATCCATTTCGAAGGCGGCGGTCGCGCCGTGTACCGCCTGTCAGGCACCGGAACGCAGGGAGCGACACTGCGCGTCTACCTGGAGCAATTCGAACCCGCTGACGGAGACCACGCGCAAGACCCGCAGGTCGCGCTGAAGGCAATTCGGGATGCGGCCTACGAGGCCTGCCATCTAGAGGCGCATTTGGGTCGGACCGAGCCGGATGTGCGTACCTGAAGAGGCTTCTTGAGGGTTTGAAGCCATGTCGGACCACGCGGACAGCCTGAAGAGCGCCAGCACGCTGCCGCCCAAATGCCGGAATGGTTCCAAAACGATGGGGATTGTGTCGAAGAGTAACAATCCGCTTCTCGTGGAAACGTCGCGCCTGATGACGAAGGGCCGAAAGACGTCGCCCGAACTTCGTCCAGCGACAGGGTCGCCCCTCTTGGTGATCTGACGAGACTCATTCGCTTTCGCCGACCTGCGGCAGCCGGTCTTCCCGGTCCGGAGGTTGCCCGCCATCCCGAAACAGGATGCGTTGCGCCGCATCGACATCGGCCAAAGCGCGCCGCTCGGCGAAGTGGCGCTCGGTGCGAAGCGCGGCGAGCTTCTCGGCGATGGCGACGATCACGAACTGGTTGATGCTGGTTCCCTCTTCCCGGCTCACTTCTGCAACGGCGTTCTTGAGAGACATCGGCATTCTCAACGGATAGGAGGAGGTCTGTTTCATGGTCAGGTTCCGTTCAATGATTGCAAGAGCTTCATTCAGTTTCCTTCCAGGCTGCCCGTCGGCTCGGTTCATTCTGGAGTTCGTCCGGACAACAGGCGGCGGCAACGTTCACGAGGCGCCCCGTTTCATGGTCCGATCCCCTTCAGTGCATCTTGGGGCGTCATCACCACGAGTCCGAACCGCTGCGCGGGACCGTTGAAGTGCCCGGAGTTGAACGTGACGAGCCCGTCCGCCCGACCGTTCAGTGCGGCCTCGAGAACCATTTCGCCATTCGGGTTTCGCAACTGCGGGCGCCACTGGAAATGCGGAACAACTTCCTCTCCGGCACCACATAGCGCGCTGACCACTGCGCCGACATCATTGGCGCTCAGGCCCGACACGGAAAGATGCTGTGGCCTGCAGCACACGGATTCATGTTCCAGCAACAGCGGCACGGACATGATCGGCGTGAAAACGCAGGTCACGGCCAATCCAAGCAGGCGTGCGGAAACACCGGCGGGGCTGCGCAAGCCGGCGGCGACGACATTCGTGTCAATGACGAATGTCACGACAATTCCTCACGCCCGGAAGAACGTCACATATGATGTCACAATGACAGCGACGAGGCATGCGGCGATCAATCGATCTCTGCGCTGAAATCAACAGCGGCGACCCATGAGCTCTTCACTTCAAGGGCGGAGCCTCCTTCAGCATGCGGCAGAGTCGGCAGCCCGAATCTCGTGCCAGGGGTCGCGCGCCACAGTTTGCTCGGAGCCGACACCAAAGGGGCTCATATACCTGACGATCTCGGAAGGCGGCATCATGCCGTGCGCGTTCCAAGGCAACATGAGCGGTCTTCGGGCGGCAGGCACGGACGTGCCGCCCGTCGCGAAGAACCAAGTGAAACGACACGCTCGCCTTCGCTGCGTTCCCCCTCACCTGCTCGGAACCAGAGTTCAGGCCGGACTTGACTTCACGGCCTGTCCAATTTGAACTCTGGCGACGGTCGAGCGAGAATCAGCGCCCGTGGAAGCGTCATCGATCCGGATGGCGCGATGCCAGGGTTGAACCTGCCTGCAGGTCGCGCAACCCCGGTCCAAGGCGGCGCAAGTTGAGATGATGCCGGGTGGCGACGACAATCGGCACGTTGGCCGGCGCCTGGCTGGTCGCCAATGGAGGGGCGTCGGACTTGGAATCACTGCAGCTCCTTGTAAGTGGCCTCGCGAATGGTTGCGTCTATGGATTGATCGCGCTGGGTTTCGTGCTGATCTACAAGGCGACCGAAGCATTGAACTTCGCCCAAGGCGACATGATGATGCTTGGAGCGTTCGTCACGCTGGGACTGACCAACGATCATTACTGGGCGCTGCCGTTCTGGGCCTCCGTTCCCATCGCCTTGCTGCTGATGGGCGCGTTTGGCTACGTCCTTGAGATCACGATCCTCAGGCGGATGTCGGGCCAAAGCCAGATTGCCGTGGTGGTCCTGACGGTCGCGCTCGGCTTCATCATCCGTTTCCTTGCCGGGGCGATCTGGGGCCACGAACCGCAAAGCCTCGAAAGCCCGATCGCGGGCGTCAATGTCCGATTTGCCGGACTGGTGCTGGGGCTCGACGAAGTGGCGGTGATTCTCGTGACCATCGTTCTGACCGGCCTGCTCTATCTTGGCTTTGCCCGCACGAGGCTCGGACTGGCGATGCAGGCAGCCAGCCAGAACCAGCTTGCGGCATATTACATGGGCATCCCCGTCAAGCGCGTGAGTGCGCTGATCTGGTGCCTGTCAGGGATTGTCGCGACGGCGGCGGGAATCCTTCTTGCTTCGAAGGGATCCATCGATCCCAATTCCGGCTTCCTGGGCATCAAGGCCTTCGCGGCAGCGGTGATCGGCGGTTTGGGCTCGCTTCCCGGCGCGCTTCTTGGCGGTCTTGTCATCGGCGTGATCGAGCCATTCGCCGCCCGCCATGTCGCGGCCGGGTTCAGCCAGGTCGTGCCCTATGCCGTGCTCCTGCTTGTCCTGATCATCCGGCCATCAGGCATTCTGTCCCAGGTCCGGGACAAGAAAGTCTAGCTCATGCGGATCCTGTTCAAGACCAGTTACGACGCAGATCTCGGTCTTTTCGCTCATCGATACCAGGCATTCTGGTACTTCCTGCTCCTGGCAGGCGCCGCCGGGCTGCCATTCGTCATGAACGACTTCTGGATTGGCGAAGTCGCCCTGATGCTGATCTGGGCAATCGCCGGCATGGGCCTGATGCTTCTCGTCGGCCATTCGGGGCAGCCGAGCCTGGGGCACGCGGCCTTCATGGCCGTGGGCGCCTACACCAATGTCATCCTTCAGGCATCGCTTGGCTTGCCGTTTGTCGTTTCGTTTCCGCTGGCCGGCTGCGCCGCCGCATTGGCCGGAGCGCTCCTGGCGCTGCCGACCGCGAGACTGCACGGGATCTATCTCGCCATTGCCACGCTTGCAGTCTCGATTCTCGCCGAAGACGGCATTGTCATGCTCGCGCCGTGGACCGGTGGCGTGTCGGGCATTTTCGCCCCCGACATCAAGATCCTCGGCGTCGGCTTCAACCGGTACGTGAATGCTCCGGGCTTCTACTGGCTGACGCTTGGGGTCGCCGTGCTGGTGGTTCTCGGGTACAGGAACATCCTGCGCTCGCCGCTCGGACGATCCCTTGTTGCAGTACGAGACAGCGAGATTTCGGCCCAGGCGATCGGAGTCAATCTGGCCCGGACCAAGGCGATCTCGTTTGCGTTGTCCTGCGGCATCACCGGGCTGGCCGGCGCCCTGATGGGCCACTTTGCCGGAGTCTTCAATCACGAGACTTTCACCATCTTCCTGTCCATCACGCTCCTGATGATGATCGTCATTGGCGGCCTCGGCTCGATTCACGGAGCGTTCCTCGGCGCCATTGTCATCACGTTCCTGCCGCTGGCGATCTCCATCGTCCGCGAGTTTCTGAACGAGAGGTTCGGCACTGCGTCGGTCATGCCCCCCGGGATCGAGACCGCGGCGTTCGGGGCGATCCTGATTGCCTTCATTCTTCTTGAGCCCATGGGAATCTACGGGCGCTGGATCAAGATTCGTACCTATTTCGAGCTCTTTCCCTTCTGTCGGCGTGACATGTTCCGGCGGCAAAGGGCCTATCTCAAGACGGGACGAATACGGTGAGCCTGCTGGAACTCGACGACGTCACGATGAGCTTCGGCGGCCTGACCGCTGTCGACGGCGTATCCTTCGTCGTCAATCCCGGCGAGGTCTTTGCGCTTGTCGGCCCCAACGGCGCCGGAAAGTCGACGATATTCAATCTGGTTTCGCGTTACTGCACTCCCAGCGGGGGCGACATTCGGTTCGAAAGCAAGTCGATTCTCGGATGCGCTCCCCACGACATCCCTCGCCTTGGCATCGCGAGGACGTTTCAGAACATCGAGCTCTTCGAACATGCGACGGTCCTTCAGAACCTGCTGATCGGGCGGCATACGCACCGGCGGTCGAACGCGATCTCCGAGATCCTGCACCTTCCCGGCGTACGTGCCGAGGAACGCCGCCACCGGCTTGCGGCGGAGAGGGTCATCGACTTCCTTGACTTGCAGCCTCACCGCGAGAGCTTGATCCTGGGCCTGCCGTATGGCGTGCGCAAGGTCGTCGAACTGGGACGGGCGCTCGCCGTGGAACCGAAGCTTCTGCTGCTGGACGAGCCGGCGTCCGGACTGTCGGCAGAGGAGACCGACGACGTCGCATTCTGGATAGAGGACATCAGGAAGGTCATGGGCATCACGGTGCTGATGGTCGAACACGACATGGGTCTCGTGAACGCGGTGTCTGACCGCGTGCTGGCGCTAGCCGACGGCAGGGCGCTCGCGATCGGCACGCCGCAGGAGATTCAGACGGATCCGGTCGTGATCGAGGCCTACATCGGCCTGGGCGACGACGAGGCGGGCGAATGACGGCAATGCAGCACCCGCCCCGAATGCGAGCCGTCGGCACGGCCCGTTTCGTTCCAAGCCTTGGCGCGCTGGTCTCGAGCCGAAACGAGTCCTCTTGCTGCAAGGACGCGGGCGGAGGGAAAGCTTGAGCCGAAGCGATGCAGTCCCCATGCTTTCGGTCAGCAACATCGAAAGCTACTACGGTCCGATCATCGCGATCCGGGGCGTCAGTCTCGAAGTGCCCAGGCAGCGGATCGTTGCCGTCCTTGGAACCAACGGCGCGGGCAAGACCACGCTGCTGAAGACCATCTCGGGCATCATGGAGCCGGAGAAGGGCGCCATCATGCTTGAAGGACGGGCGATCGGTGGCGACGAGCCCGCCGCCATTGTGCGCAGGGGCGTCGCTCACGTGCCCGAAGGCCGCGAGATATTCCCGCTCCTGTCCGTCAGGGACAATCTGAGGCTAGGCGCATACACCCGACCGGCCGCAGACGGCATCGCCGAGGACATGGAGATGGTCTTCGGGTATTTCCCGATCCTCAAGGAGCGGGCTGGGCAGATGGCCGGAACCCTGTCCGGCGGGCAGCAGCAGATGCTGGCCATTGCCCGCGGGATGATGGCGCGGCCAAGGATCATGCTCCTGGACGAGCCCTCGCTTGGTCTCAGCCCGCTGGCAGTCAAGGAGATCTTCTCGGTCATCCGTCGCCTGAACGTCGAGCAGGGCGTCACGATGATGCTTGTCGAGCAGAATGTCCGGGCGGCACTTGAACTGGCGGATTATGGCTACGTGCTTGAGCTGGGCCGGGTCGTGATGGAGGGCAGTTCCAGCCGCCTTCTGTCCTCGCCGGACATCCGGGAGTTCTACCTGGGCGTGAAGGAAGGCGTCCAGCGCGGGCAGCGACGCTGGAAACGCCGCAAGACATGGCGCTAGGAGACCCGGAATGAGCGGAGAGATGGCGATTCCGAGGCAACGCGTCGCAGCCGGGATTTCGATCAATGCCGACCTTTCGACCGGTCCCTACTTCGTCGACGGTTGCGACACGCTGGTGAAGCTCTGGGCACGACGTTGCAGGGAACTCGAAGGCCGCACTGCGCATCGCGAGAAGGGCTTCGGCATCTGGCAGCCGCACTCGTGGGCCGACTTCCGGGAGCGCGCGATGTGGATCGGCATGGGCCTCAGGAAGCTCGGGCTCAAGCGCGGCGAACGCGTCTCGATCCTGGGGGAGGATTCCAAGGAGTGGATCTATGCCGATCTTGGCGTCCAGGCGGTGGGCGGAATTCCGTCCGGCATCTACAGCACCGACAGCGCCCGCCAGCTTGCGTACCTCGTCAATGACAGCGGCAGCCGGTTCCTCTTCGTCGGGGACGACGAGCAGCTCGACAAGTGGCTGGCCGCGCGCGAAGACATGCCGGGACTGGCCAAGGTTGTCGTCTTCCGCTCCGACGGCCTGAGCGACTTTGCCGACGACAGGGTGATGTTCCTTGAAGATCTCTATGACGCCGGACGCGCGGAGGCGGAGCTGAACCCTGGTGCCTTCGAAGACGAGGTCGAGCGTTCCAGACCCGAGGACGTGGCGCTCCTGGTCTACACTTCGGGCACCACCGGCAACCCTAAAGGGGCGATGCTGACGCATTCCAACATCATGTACTCGATCTCGACGGCTCCCGGCACGCTGCTGATGTCGCCTGACGACGAGCATGTCTGCTTCCTGCCGCTCTGCCACGTGCTTGAGCGGACGGTCTCGGTGCTCCATCCCATCGCGATCGGCTCGACGGTCAGCTTCGCCGAAAGCCCGGAGACCGTCTTCGACAACATTCGGGAAGTCTCGCCTACGGTCTTTGTCGCCGTGCCCCGGGTGTGGGAAAAGATGCATACGCGCATTTCCAACATGGAGGCGGACTCCACGCGGCTGGGGCGATGGGCATATGGCCGGGCCCTCAGCGCCGGCATGGCCCGGGCGGATGCAGAACTTGCAGGCAGGCCGACGTCCTTCGGCTTGTTGGTGCGGCACCTGTTCTGGGATTTCCTGCTTCTGAAGAACGTGCGCCGGATGCTCGGCATGGACCGGCTGCGCCGCGGCAACACCGGCGCGGCGTCCATTTCCCCGGATCTGCTGAAGTGGTTTCAGGCCATCGGCGTGCGCATCCATGAAGGATACGGGATGACGGAATGCGCCGGCATCATGACGCTGAACTCCGCTGGGGCAACAAGGCTCGGCACCGTTGGGCGCAACGTGCCTGGCAGCGAGATCAGGATCGCAAAGGACGGCGAGATCCAGTTCAGGGCTGCCAGTTGCTTCAAGGGCTACTGGCGCGACTGCGAGAAGTCCGTCGAAGCGTTCACGTCCGATGGCTGGCTGCGAACCGGCGACACGGGCGAAATCGACGCGGACGGCTACCTGACCGTCACCGGACGGATCAAGGACATCATCATCACGTCAGGCGGCAAGAACGTTGCGCCCGCAAAGATCGAGGATCGCCTGAAAGCCTCGCCATACGTCTCGGACGCGATCGTGATCGGGGACGGTCGCAAGCATTTGACCTGCCTGATCATGATAGACCAGGAAACGGTCGAGAAATTTGCGCAGGACAATCGCCTGCCGTTTTCCGATTTTGCGTCGCTGACGCAGGTCCGGGAGGTGCGCAATCTGATCGGGGGCGTGGTGGACGCGGCAAACAGCGATTTCGCACGCGTCGAGCAGATCAAGGACTTCCGGTTGATCGACGTCCTGCTGACTGCCGAAGACGAGGAGCTGACCGCGACCATGAAGCTCAGGCGCAGTTTCGTCGAAAAGAATCATGGCGCGCTCATCGACGAGATGTATGCTTGACGCCGAAAGACCAGACAGGATGCCTGAGGCCATGAAGAACCTGCTCAAGAACGCATTCGTCATGTCCCTGTTGATGTGCGGCGCGGCAGCGGCGCAGACCCAGGGCGTGTCGGATGAAGAGGTGCTGATCGGCGCCAACTCTGACCTGTCGGGTCCCTTTGCCGGATTTGGTGCGCCTGCGGTTCGGGCCGCAAATCTCTATTTTGATGAGATCAATGCCTCGGGCGGGGTTCACGGACGCAAGATTCGCTTGATCGTGGAGGACCATGGGTACCAGTTGCCGAGGGCCATGACCGGGTTCAACAAGCTGCTGAACTCCGACAAGGTCTTCGCGATGTTCTTGACGACTGGAACGCCGATGAATGTCGCCTTGTTTCCGTTGCTGGAAGGGCGAGGAGTTCCCAACGTCGCCCCTCTTTCGGTGGGGCGCCAGTTGCTGGATCCTCCGGCGCCGTACAAGTACGCGAGCGTCTCGTCCTACTACGACCAGATCCGGGCTGGCGTGAGCTACCTGGTGAAGAACGAAGGCGCGACGAACATATGCGCCATGTACATTCCGTCGGACTTCGGTCAGGAGATTGCGGAAGGCGCAAAGGACATTTCGTCGGAACTGGGGCTGAATTTCGCTTCGGAGACGACCCACAGGCCGGACGAACAGGATTTCGTGGGCTCCCTGACCAAGCTGAGGGCTGATGGCTGCGACACCATCGCAATCGCGCTCGGGCTGCGCCAGGTCATCACCGCAGTGGCGACGGCCAAGAAGATCGGCTGGACCGACGTGAACTTCATGGGTTCGTCGGCAGCCTTTCACACCGCGGTGGCAAAGGTCCCCGGGGGTGTGACGGAAGGCATGTACGCGTCTGCCGGATGGTCGGACATCGTTGCGCGCATGGACAACCCGACCTTGGCGGAGTGGGTCGCGAGCTATCAGGAAGCCACCGGAGAAGTCCCGCCCACCGGCGCGCTTCTCGGACGCTCCGCTGCGGAACTGCTGGTGCGTGCGCTTGATGCTGCCGGCCCAGATCTTGCGCACGAGTCCTTTCAGTCCGCGATGGAAAGCCTCGAGTACAGTGACGAGATCCTGGGCGTGGACGTCGACTACGGTCCCGACGACCACCAGGGCGCTGACGCGATCATCATTTCCAGGATCGTCGAGGGCAACTGGATTGAGGTCGCGCGCCGGTGACTTGCGAGTCTCGGGAAGCGCGCTTCCAGAATGCTGACGCTGGCGCGGGGCGTCACGAGGCCGCCGTCTTCGATGCCGGGCTTCGCGGATGGGAACGGAGTGAAGGAGGTGGAGCGCTTTCGGGTCGCTTCAATGCGACCAGGCGCAATGTCGGCCAGGATCTCCGGAGCGTAGCCGCCGACCGGTGCGATTGGCACGCCGCCCTGCCCATACGGATGGGACAGAAGGTCGGTTACACCAAGAGGTGATTCCGAGTGCAGCTCACGGTGCGGCGCAAGAGGCATGGCGGGACACGCCGTCGCGAACTTGCGGTCCATGCAGGTGCGAGCGCGTTCATGCCAGGACGCCAACAGGATGGGCATCGGCAAACGGCCAAGGAGATTGATGCCCGCCGCCAACCGGATTCCGGCAGTGACGGGGGCCGCTCGTCAGGCGGGTTCAAGTCCGTGTGCCAGCACCGCGTTCGTGTGCATCGGTGCCAGGGATCCGCATGTGCGGCCTCGGCTTCCAGACAGCCGAGAGTGAACAAAGGCTTCGGCAACCGTTGCCTCGCCGTGCCGCAGGAGCGCGGACGCCGTCAGCAACAGTGCCGTGCGTTCCGTGAACCATCTTGCCTCCGCTTCAGGCACCTGCGCCTGCCAGCGTGACCGGTGTTCGGCCAGCGCAGCGTCATATGCCTTGTCCATTCCCGCTGCGGAATCCAGATCGGCGTTCAGCGCGTCGGCGGCCAAGGGAACCTTTGCAAGCGTGCGCAGCGCGTCGAGACAAATGACATTGCCCGACCCTTCCCAGATGCCGTTCAGCGGCGCCTCGCGGAAGAGCATGGGAAGCGTTGTCTCCTCGACATATCCCATGCCGCCAAGCACTTCCATCGCCTCGCCGACCACCATCGGGCAGAGCTTGTTGTTCAGGTACTTCGCCAATGCCACGCCGATCCGTGCAAAGGCCCGGTCTTCCGGCGTGCGTCCGTCAAAGCTTCGCGCAACGTGCATGCCCAGCGTCAGCGCTCCTTGCCAGTCGAGGGCAAGATCCGCGAGAACCGTGCGCATCAGCGGCTGGTCGATCAGGCGCTTCTGGAACGCGAGGCGGTTCGAGACCCAGTGACTGGCTTCGCGGAGCGCGGCACGCATGAGGCCAGCGGGTGCAATGGCAGTGTCGAGGCGCGTGTGATGCACCATCTCGACGATGGTGCGCACGCCTTCGCCGTCCCCTCCGACGCGGTAGGCCAGCGCTTGGTGGTACTCGATTTCGGCCGAGGCGTTCGAACGGTTGCCAAGCTTTTCCTTGAGCCTCTGGATTCGGATGCCGTTCCGTTGGTCGCCCAGCCATCGCGGCACAAGGAAGCAGGTCAGGCCGGAGCCGGTTCGAGCCAGCGTCAGGAATCCGTCCGACATGGGCGCGGAACAGAACCACTTGTGGCCGGTCAGCCGCCACGCATCTCCGTCGCGTTCCGCAACGGTCGAGTTGGCCCTGACATCGGAACCGCCCTGCTTTTCGGTCATCGCCATTCCGACGGTCACGCCCGTCTTCATTCGCGCTGGCCTGGCAGACGGATCGTAGTCCCGGGTCAGGGTCAGGGCACGCCAGTCATCGTGCAGACCTTCCACAGCGCCTATCACTGGCTGCGCGGCGTAGGTCATTGTCAGCGGGCAGCAATGCCCTGGCTCCACCTGGCTGGCCAGATAGACCATGGCCGCATGCGCGACGTGGCCGCCGGCATCACGCTCCCATGCCACCGAATGGTATCCGGCGGCGACCGAGGTGGACATGAACCGATGGTAGTCCGGGTGGAAGACCACCTCGTCCAAACGCCGGCCGGCCTGATCGAACAGGCGCAGCTCGGGCGCGTGCCGCTCGGCATTTCGAGCCGCCGCCCGCATTTCGCGCTGTCCGAGGATCGCGCCATAGGCGGCAAGCGCGCTTTCCTTCCCGTCCTTGCCAGCGAGCATGCGCAACACGATGTCGTCGGCCCAAAGATCCCGGTCGCCCGCAGCCTCTGGCTGATTGGCCACGTCATGCGTTTCTAGCAGTGCGGTTGCGGGCAGTTCCGTCATCGGGCTTGGATCCGTACATCCTGGCTCAGGAATCCGTGCGGCTCGGAGTGGGTTTGCCGACGGCGTCATTCGGGTCAATTCTGGCACGGGAAATGTTGCATTGCCAGTTGCTTGCGAACACTGTCCTGTGCAGGCGGTCCCTGCGAGCCGTGTGCATTGAGGAACATGCGGTCGCCTGGGCGGCCCGATTGAGGCGCAGCGAAGCAGATCAACGGGTTGCGACAGGCGCGTTGGCACAGGGATCGGTTGTCGTGAACGGCAATGACTGCGAATTCCATCCTGCGGGTGTCGAGGCCAACGGCCCGTTCCGATCGTCACGCGCCAGCAGGCGCCTGGCGAATCTGTGCACGTGACGGGCGCGAGGCGGCGCATTGCCGCGGGCGTTCTCGAAGGCGGTGCCGGACCGGCCGCATCCGGGCTGCCCGGGATGAATCCTCACTCAGACGCTTGTCCATCCAGACCCGCGAAGACCATGCCTGGCTGAACCCGTGCCTAGGGAAAGGCACCAAAGCGCTGCTACCTGATTCCCTCAAGAGCGAGCGCGATTCCCTGACCGACTCCGATGCACATGGTGCAAAGAGCGAGGGAAAGGCCCCGGTTCCGCAGCTCGATCGCTGCCGTCAGCGCCAGCCGTGCTCCTGACATGCCCAGCGGGTGCCCGAGGGCGATGGCCCCGCCATTCGGATTCACGAAGTTCGCGTCGTCGGGAAGACCAAGCCGACGCGTTACCGCCAGCGTCTGTGCCGCGAAGGCCTCGTTCAACTCGATGATGTCCAGATCGGTTGTCGCGATGCCAAGGCGGTCCAGCAGCTTCTCGCTGGCGGGAGCCGGGCCAATGCCCATGATTCGTGGCGGAACGCCAGCTGCCGCGGCACCCAGAACCCTCGCCTTGGGTGTCAGCCCGTAGCGATCGACCGCCGCTTCCGAGGCGACTATCAGCACGGCGGCGCCGTCATTTACGCCGGACGCGTTTCCGGCCGTGACCGTGCCGCTGCTGCGGAAAGGGGTCGGCAGCGCGGCGAGCTTGTCAAGCGATGTCCGGCGCGGATGCTCGTCGGTGTCGAAGACGATCGGGTCGGCCTTCCGCTGGGGAACGGAAATCGGAGTGATCTCCTGTGCGAGCCGGCCGCATCCAATGGCCCGCGCTGCGCGCTCCTGCGACCGGAGCGCGAAAGCGTCCTGGTCGGTTCGCGAGATTCCGAATTCCGAAGCGACGTTCTCTGCGGTCTCCGGCATGCTGTCGACGCCGTGTTCCGCCTTCATCCTGCAGTTGACGAAGCGCCAGCCAATGGTCGTGTCGAAGATTTCGGCCTGTCGGGAAAACGCGGCATTCGCCTTGGGCATGACCATGGGCGCACGCGTCATGCTCTCGACGCCTCCGGCAAGAATCACGTCCGCTTCGCCGGTCCTGATCGCGCGCGCCGCCACGGCCACTGCGTCAAGGCCGGATCCGCAAAGCCGGTTGATGGTTGCACCACTCACGGTTTCGGGAAGTCCGGCCAGTAACGCCGACATCCGTGCCACGTTGCGGTTGTCCTCTCCGGCCTGGTTGGCGCATCCCATGATCACGTCGTTGACCGCAGTCGGGTCGAGCGATGGCGCGGATGCCATGACGGCACGGATCACCTCTCCCAGCAGATCATCGGGACGCACCGCCGCGAGCGTCCCGCCATATCTGCCGATGGCGCTGCGCAGTCCTTCACAAATGAATGCTTCAGCCATTTTCGTTCTCGCTGAGCGGTTGTCCGCAAAGGTGCCGGCACTTCATTCGACAGGATGCCCCGACATGGCATGGCCCGGAGCGCTTGAGTCGGCCAGAGGTTCGTCGATCAGGACATGCTTGACGAACTTGTCCGCGTACCCGTCGGTCTTGCCGCGCGCCTGGGGCGGCCTGCGGCATTGTCCGCAGGCGCCTTGATCAGTTGCCGGACCTTCCGGGCAGGATCTTGGAGACGAAACGTCCGAGGCCGCCTTCCTGCTCTGGACCTGGCTCTTCCTCGCCGGTCCCGCCGCATAGATCGGCAGGCATGCCGTTCTCCGTCAAGGCGGCTGTCAAGGATGGGTGATGCTTGAAGATGCTTTTGAACCCGGAGATTTCGAAGACCTCGTCCACTTCAGGCTGCAATCGGGCAATGACAACGGATCCGCTCTCCGCCTCCACGCGCTTCGCAAGGACCAACAGGGTTCGAAGCCCTGCGCTGCTGACAAAGTCCACGTCGTCGAAGTCAAGCACTATCGGCAGGCCAAGGTTCAGGTCGAGTTCCTTGAGTCGACTGTCGAGAACGGGTGCGGAATTGCCGTCAATCCGGCCGATGATCCTGATTGCCGTTCCGGTATCGGCCGCAAATACTTCAAGTTCCAATTCGGACATTGATTCCCTTCCCAAAATTGCCTTTTTCGCCGTGAATAAAAGAACTGCAGCCCTTCTGCGTTCACGTCCCGATGTGAATAGATAGTTTGTCAACGCCGTTGTGGTCAAGCTGGCACATGAGATTCGACGGAGACAACAAAACCAGCCCCTGTGCTGCACTCAACGAATCAGGGGACGGGACGCCGCCCGCGGCGGCCAATTTGGTTGATCGATCCTGCACCGCGATGTATTTGTTGCCAATGCAATTTGCGAACGTGAACCGGTCAGGCGAGCTCGCGGCAAAGCGTTATGCGGAGACATTGGTCGCGAATTCGGGGTCGGCGTTCTTTTGGGCGATGCGACGCATGCTGCCCGCGAAGCGCGACGCGATGTATGCGATCTACGCGTTTTGCCGGGAAGTTGACGACATAGCCGATGAGCCCGGCGAGACATCCCGCAAGCAGGAGGCGCTCAATGGCTACAGGCGCGACGTGGAGCGGCTTTACCGGGGTGAGGAGCCGGCACGGGCGACGGTGAGGGCACTTGTCAGGCCGGCTTTCGACTACGAAATTGCGGAATCCGACCTTAATTGCGTGATTGACGGAATGATGACGGATGCCGCGCCGTCGGTACGCATTCCCGATGAGGCCGCCTTGGCGACATATGTTGACCGTGTGGCCTGTTCGGTCGGGAGGATGTCCTGTCGGGTATTCGGACTCGATCCCGAGATCGGCAGGCAATTGGCGGCTTCACTCGGTTCCGCGCTTCAGTTGACCAATATCTTGCGTGATGTTCGTGAAGACGCCCGGCGCAACCGGATCTACCTGCCCGCATCCGCCCTTCGTGCGGCGGGTCTTGAGCGCCCGTGCACTGACACGCTTGCCGACCAGCCTGCGGTGGACATTGTCTGTCAGGGGCTGTCGGCGAATGCCTGGACCCACTTCGCGGCTGCGGACAGGATCATGGGTGCCTGCCGGCCCCAGGACATTCGACCCGCCAGGATGATGCGCGCGGTATATGGAAAGCTTCTGGAACGGATCGTCGGGGCGGGGTTCTCGCCGTTTCCGTCCGAACGGATTTCCGTCGGCTCGTTCCGAAAGGCCTGCCTGGCTCTGCGCCACGGCCTGTTCTAGGTGCCCGGAATCGCCCATGTGGTTGGCGCAGGCGTTGCCGGCCTGAGCGCGGCGTGCGAGTTGTCT
>VXPN01000251.1:0-3141 GCA_009839535.1 Boseongicola sp. SB0662_bin_57
CAGCCATGGTGCGACGGGAATGTCGGCATGTTCGGCAAGTCCTGGGGCGCCTACACGTCATTTCAGGTCGCGGCGAAACGTCCCCCGGCACTCAAGGCGATCGCGCCCGTCATGGGCACCGACGATCGCTGGCTGGAGGACATTCACTTCTACGGAGGCGTGCTTGCCAACGACAATTTCTGGTGGGGCTCGATCATGCAGCTCTACAACGCGATGCCGCCGGATCCAGCGATCGTCGGCGAGGAGCGCTGGCGCGACATGTGGAAAGAGCGCCTGGAGGCAATGACATTCTGGCCCGCGCAATGGCTGGAACACCAGACCCATGACGACATGTGGCGCAGGGGCTCAATCTCGGAGAACTACGCGGACATCGAGATTCCGGTCTATTTCTTCGGCGGCTGGGCCGACCTCTTTCGCGACACCCCGTTCCGGATTGCCGAACACCTCAAGGGGCCGGTCAAGGTGCTCATGGGACCGTGGGCCCATCTCTATCCCCACGAGGGCCTGCCAGGCCCCCGCATGGACTTCGTGAGCGAGATCATCCGCTTTTGGGACCACTGCCTAAAGGGCATCGACACCGGCCTGATGGACGAACCGCGCCTGCGGTTCTACCTGCAGGATTCGGCGCCACCCGCCGGCTCCCGCAAGGAGCGCGCCGGCGTCTGGGTCGAGGAGGCCGCATGGCCCTCGCCTGACGTGAGCATCGAGACGCATTGGCTGAACGAGGGCCGGCTTGGGACGGCCGCCGAGTCCGGCAGCGAAATGTCCGTATGTTCGCCGCAGACCTTTGGTTCTGCGGGCGGGGACATGTGCTCGTTCGCGATCCCTGGGGACATGCCCGCTGACTGCCGGGCCGATGCGGCAGGTGCGCTGAATTTCCGATCAGAGCCGGCGGACGCCCCCATCAACATACTCGGGCAACCCTTGCTCAACCTCACCGCTTCCGCGGATCGGCCGCAAGGATTCGTCGCCGCGCTGCTCGTGGACGAAGCGCCGGACGGCGCACAGACACTGATCACGCGCGGATTCGCGAATTTCGCGCATCGCGTTTCCGACACGGCTCCTGAAGCAGTGATGCCGGATGCGGAAATGGCAATCACGGTGCCGTTGCATGGCATCGGCCACCGGCTTGCAAAAGGCCACCGGCTCGTCGTGCAAGTCGGAACCTGTTACTGGCCGATTCTCTGGCCCGCCCCGGAACCGGTCACGTTGACGGTCACGCCGGGCCGCTCGGCGCTGGCACTTCCGGTCCGCGGAGACGTGGTGGCGCAACCTCGCGTCTTTCCCGAACCGGCTCCCTCGGACAGGAAGCGCCCAATTGCAACTGTCCGGGAAGGTTCAATGGAAAGGTCGCTCCACGTCGACCAGGCAACCGGCGAGCATGCCGCACGTTTCTTTCTTGACGGTGGCGTGTTCGGCCCCGTCGGGCGATTGCGCCTTGATGAGACGGGCACCGAGATGGGTGATGTCTCGGATCGAGTCTACCGGATCCATCCGGAAGATCCTCTTTCGGCACATGCGACGATGGATCAGGAAAGCTGCTTCGAGCGCGATGACTGGAATGTCCGGATCAAGACCAGCTCTGAAATGACGGCCACCAAGACGGACTTCCTCCTGCGCGCCTCCGTGACCTGCTGGGATGGCGACGAGGAATTCCACCATGTTCAGTGGGATCACTCGATTCCACGAAACGGGATGTGAGCGATGTTGGAGAGTTCAGAAATCCGGACCGAATTCCCGCGCGAAATCCGCGAGATCGAGAACGCCTGGATCCCGATGCCTGACGGAACAAGGCTCGCGGCCCGGATCTGGCTTCCTGTTGATGCGGATTCGGATCCGGTGCCCGCAATCCTCGAGTACCTGCCCTACCGCAAGCGTGACGGAACGGTTGAGCGTGATCACCTGACCCATCCGTATTTCGCGGGCCACGGATATGCGGGCGTTCGTGTCGACATGCGTGGCACGGGAGACAGCGAAGGCGTCTGCCTCGGCGAGTATATCAAGCAGGAGCAGGACGACTGCCTGGCCGTGATCGAGTGGCTTGCCGCCCAGCCCTGGTGCTCTGGAAAGGTCGGAATGATCGGGATCAGCTGGGGCGGATTCAACGGGCTTCAGGTCGCGGCACGGCGTCCGGAGGCGCTGGGCGCGGTCATTTCGCTCTGTTCCACCGATGATCGCTACGCCGACGACATCCACTTCATGGGCGGCTGCATGCTGACCGACAAGCTGAGCTGGGGGGCCACGGCCTTCTCGATCTGCAACACGCCTCCCGATCCCGCGATCGTGGGAGACCGATGGCGGGAGATGTGGGTGGAGCGGCTGGATGGCAACGGGCTGTGGATGCTCGACTGGTTTCGGCACCAGCGGCGAGACGCGTTCTATGCTCACGGCTCGGTCTGCGAGAACTACGCCGACATAGAAGTGCCGGTCTATGCGGTGGGTGGCTGGGCGGACGGGTACACGAACGCCATTTTCCGGCTGCTCGAGCACTTGCCGGGTCCGAAAAAGGGACTGATCGGGCCATGGGCCCACAAGTATCCGCATTTTGCAAAACCCGGGCCGCGCATTGGCTTTCTGCAGGAGTGCCTTCGCTGGTGGGACCAGCATCTCAAGGGCATCGACTCCGGAATAATGGAGGAACCGGAACTCCGCGCCTGGGTCAACTTTCCTTGCGCGCCGTCGCCGCGCCACGAAGACCGGCCTGGCCGCTGGGTGGCGGAACCCGAATGGACTGCCGGCGCCATGGAAGTGCTGTCCCTGTATCCTGGAGAGAACGGGCTGACGGACACGCCATCGAAGGCCACCATCACGCTCTCTTCTCCAGAGACCGCCGGATGGACCGCTGGCGCATGGTGCGGGTACGGAGCTGTTCCCGACGGTCCCTTGGACCAGAACGGCGAGGCTGGCTTGATGACGATCTTCGAGACAGAGGTTCTTGATGAAGAGTTCGATCTCTTTGGCTTTCCGCTCTTTCACGCAAGGGTCGCCAGCGACACGCATCAGGCAAATGTCGCGGCCGTCCTTTCCGCCGTGGACAAGGATGGCCGCGCGACCCTTGTCAGCTACGGCGTCCTGAACCTGACCCACAGGGCAAGCCATTCAAGACCCGAGCGGATGCCGTTGACGGAACCGCAAGCCGTC
>VXPN01000251.1:3241-17463 GCA_009839535.1 Boseongicola sp. SB0662_bin_57
CAGGGCAAGCCATTCAAGACCCGAGCGGATGCCGTTGACGGAACCGCAAGCCGTCAAGATCCAGCTCAACGCCTGCGGGCAGCGTGTCGACAAAGGGCAGCGGCTTCGTCTTGCGCTGTCCACCGCGTACTGGCCGGTGATCTGGCCGGCAAACGAGAAGGCGACTCTCACGATCGAGCCCGGCAGCGCCAGGCTTGATCTTCCGGTTCGCCCGGGTCGAGACTCCGACAACGAACTGGCCCCCTTTCCCTCACCGGAAGGCGCCAGCCCAGCCACGATCAGGCAGCATGCCCGAGGCTTCTACGATCGGCGCCGCCATGTCGACCTGGGCACAGGCGTCGAGATAAATTCGCGTCGCAGCAGCATCGGAACAGAAACTCACGTGCACACCGGTCTTGAGATCAAGCGCTTCAGCAACGAGCGCTTTGAAATCCATCCCGACGATCCAAATTCCGCGATCGGCACCTGCCACTGGTGTCAATCCTATTCGCGCGATGACTGGATGGCCGAAACAAGGACTGACGTCAGCGTGTATGCCTTGCGCGACTGCTGGCGAATCGAAGCCCGTCTTGTCGCGCGTGACGCCGACGGAGTCGTGGCCGAGCGGAAGTGGACCGAGGATGTGCCTCGGGATCTCGTGTGAGGAGGGAGGCGGTGGGCGCGTTTCCCGATTTCGGCCCGAATGCGGAGTTCCATCACTTTGCGAATGATGAAGTCGCCATGCGCGTGGTCATCGACGGACGCGGGCCGGACGTCGTCTTCATCCCCGGAGGAGATGCGACTGCCGAAAGCTATTCCCAGCAGTTCGCGCTCCTTTCGGACGCTTTCCGCTGCATCTCCTACGACCCGCGCGGCGCTGGAAGCACGACATCGGCACCGGCCCCCTGGACGATCGCGGACTTTGCGCGTGACTGCGCAGCCGTGATTGACGCGCATTGCGGCGGAAGCGCGGTCGTCTGCGGCCTCTCCCTTGGCGGTCTGGTGACCCAGCAAGCAGCGATAGACTTTCCGGAGAAGGTTCGCCTGGCCATTCCCATGGGAACCGCCGCCTTCATCGACGGCTTCACCAGGGACTGGATGCAGGCGGAGATCGACCTCCGCAAGGACGGCGTGTCCCTGCCGGAATACTTCCTCGCGCCGCACTATGCCCCCTACGCCTTCCCTGCAAAGGCGCTTCACGACCCGGAGCTCTGGGCGGAAGTCAAGGAAGCCTACACAGTCCGCTTCGCGGACCGTGACCCGCAGGACTTGATCGACCAATGGCAAGCCTGCCTCGACTTCGACTGCCGTGAGGCCCTGAAGACCTGTCCGGTTCCGATGCATGTCATCGGCTTTTCCGAGGACGTCCAGACCGCGCCGTCCATGTGCAGGGTGGTCGCCGACCTTGCGCCGAAAGGCGTGTTCCACGAGGTGGAAGGGCTTGGCCATGTCTCCATGACCCGTCACAAGCCGAATGTCGTTGCAGACATGCTGCGCGGCATAATTCTCGAGGCGCTTGGCGCGTAGCGCGGACGCGGCATGCAGCGACCGGACCGATGTCACGCCGTAACGCCCCTGAAGCCGTCCGCTCGCATCCAGGCTGCCGCGTGGCCCGTGGTGGCCCTGATCAAGCCCGCGCACTTCGGCACTTGCGCGCTTGCTCTGCAATATGCCGCAGTTGGCTGGCGGTTTCCGCTTGCAGAAGCCATTCAATGTCAATATCCCCGTTCCACCAAACGGAGCGCGGGCGTAGCTCAGGGGTAGAGCATTACCTTGCCAAGGTAAGGGTCGTGAGTTCGAATCTCATCGCCCGCTCCAGATTGTCGGCTTGATGGAAGCAGGCCTTGGTTAGAGCGTCCATAGTGCCAAATGATTCCACTCTCGCATGGCCCCAGATGATCCGCTCCCTCTGCACATCGAAGCGCGGGCACTCGGTTGCGGATGCCGTCCGCAGGGGGACGGGCTGACATGGGACTGCCGCTCGAAGGGGTGCGCGTGCTCGCCGTCGAGCAGTACGGGGCCGGTCCCTTCGGCACCCAGCACCTCGCCGACCTCGGCGCGGAAGTGATCAAGGTCGAGAACCGGCAGTCCGGCGGCGACTACGCGCGCGCGCTCGGCCCCTACTTCGTCGAGGGCGCCGAGGGCGACGACGGCAGCCTCTTCTTCCAGTCGGTCAACCGGAACAAGCGGAGCCTGACGCTTGACCTGGCCCGGCCCGGGGCGCAGCGGATCTTCCGCCGGCTTGTCGCCGGCGCGGACGCCGTGGCGAACAACCTCCGCGGCGACGTCCCGGAGAGGCTCGGCCTGACATACGACGCCCTGAAGCCGGCGAACGCCGCCATCGTCTGCGCCCACTGCTCCGGCTACGGCCGCGCGGGCCCGAGGCGCGACTGGCCCGGCTACGACTACCTGATGCAGGCCGAGACCGGCTACTTCCACCTCACCGGCGAGCCCGAGGCGCCGCCGGCGCGGGTGGGCCTGTCCGTCGTGGACTTCATGGCCGGCACCTACATGGCGCTGGGCCTCGTGGCCGGGGTCCTGTCCGCGCGGTCGACGGGCCGGGGCCGCGACGTCGACGTGAACCTCTACGACACCGCCCTCTGCAACCTGAGCTACCTCAACACCTGGGCGCTGAACGCGGGCTACGACCCCGCGCGCGTGCCGCGCTCGGCCCATGTCTCGCTCGTGCCCTGCCAGCTCTACCGCACGTCGGACGGGTGGCTCTACGTGATGTGCAACAAGGAGAAGTTCTGGCCCGTGCTGTGCGACGCCGTCGGGCGCCCGGACCTCGCCCGGGACCCCCGGTTCGCGACCTATGCCGACCGGCTCGGCCGCCGCGACGAGCTCACCGTCATCCTTGACGAGGCGCTGTCGGCCAGGACGAGCGACGCGTGGCTGCGCGAGCTCCGGGGGCGCGTCCCCGTCGCGCCGATACGCACGCCCCGCGCCGCGCTCCAGGATTCCAGGCTGGAGGCGGAGGGGCGGATCGAGACCCTGGCGCTTGAGGGCGGCGCGGCGTTCCGGATGCTCCGCTCCCCGATCCGCACCGGCGACGACGTCACCTCGCGGGCCTGCCCTCCCATGGGCCACGACACCGTCGGGATCCTGCAGGACGCGGGCTATTCGGACGAGGACATCGCGGGGTTCCGCGAGAAGGGCCTGATCTAGGCGCCTGACGGCCTTGAGACTGTACTGCAGCCTGATCGCATGCCAACTGCGACACCAGATGCAGAGTCGATTCTCGCGGCCCGTTCCCATAGCAGGTCGGGCTGTTTCCGAGCGGCTTTGAACATTGTGAACCAAAGCAGTTGAGGCATGCCTCGGTGGCTTGGGCGGCCGGTCGCCGGGCCGCCCAAATCGCGTTCACGCGGGCATGAATTCGGAGAAGAGCGACTCCCCGTTCGGCTTCAGCCCCGGCTTGATCGTCTCACGATGAATCGCGCCGACCACCTCGTGAGTCAGGAAGACATAGCAGCCGCTTTCGTCCATGAGACCCTGCATCTTCTTGTAGATCTCGTCTCGCTTTGCCGGATCGCTCTCGACGAGACCCTGGTCATGCAGCGCCTTGTACTCTGCATTGTCGAACCGCTCCCAGTTCCATACGCCAACCTGCTCCGGCGTGAACCAGACCGTCGCCCATGACGGGTCGGGCTGCATCGAGAAGCGGCTGAGAACCAGCTGCAACTTCAGGTAATAGTCGCCGTCCTTGGAACCGAGCGTCCAGAAGGTGCCGCTGTCATTTTGCTTGATTTCGCAGTTGATCCCCACGTCAGCAAGATTTGCCTGGATCACCTGCGCGGCCGCCAGGCGCTCGGACTGGTTGAGGATGTCAAGCGTGACGTTGAGATCCGTCGCACCTTCCTGTGCCAGAAGCTCGCGCGCACGGTCCGGATCATAGTCGTAGGTCACGCTGTCGCGGGATCCTGGAAGGCCTGGCGCAAGGATGCCGTTTCCTACCGAGGCGGCGCCGTAATAGGCCGCGTCCACAACGGTCTGCCGGTCAATGGCATGTTGCACCGCCCGGCGGATGTTGATGTTGGTAAAGGGCTCGGCATCCTGGTTGATCCCCAGCCAGACATAGGCGAGCGAGGGCTTCTCCAGGACCACCGACCCGGCGGGCGGGTTCTGCTTGAGACGAGGCAGGGACGACACCGAAGTCCAGGTGTAGTCCAGATCTCCCGCTTCAAAGCCGCGCTCGGCAGTGGCCGGATCCTCGATCGGAATGATATGGATTTCGTCGAAGCCGCCTTGCTCATGTGCCCAGCCGGGATTTCGCCTCAGGATCGTCTTCTGCTTTGGCTGCCACTCCGCAAGCAGATACTGGCCGGACTGGGCAACCGGGTTCGTGGTGATCTTGTCGCCCAGCTCCTCCATGGCCTTCTTGGAAAGGATGCAGGACGCCGGCGTCGGAAGCGTCGTGCTCCAGAGGGGCACGAACTTGTTCTTCAGGTGAATGAGGCCTGAGAGCTTGTCCTTGACCTCGACGCCCTTCAGGGCATCCCAATCTCCCGCATACGGACTTTCCATCGCCGGATCAGCGATCCGCTCGATCGAGAACTTCACGTCTTCGGCCGTCATCTGGCCGTAGCCGTCAGTGAAACCGATGTTGTCCTTCAGCTTGAACGCGACGGTCACGTCGTCGAGCTGTTCGATTGAATCGACGGCGATCGGCTTCCACCCCCAAGTGTCGCCCGCCTGCGGCATCACCAATGGCGCAAAGATCGACCGAATGATGTCGTCTTCCGGCAAGGACAGGCGAAACGCCGGATCAAGCACTTGAAGATCCGAATAGGAACGAAGCGTCAGGACCTTGCCGTCCTGGCTCAGTGCGGCTCTTGGCGCCACCATTGTCGCTGCGCCAAAGGCGCCCAGCGCGGCAAGGACTGATCGGCGGGAAACATCGCCCAATAACACGTTCTTCATGGTCTACTCCCTGATGGATTGAACTCTCGAGTGATGCGGAAGTGCCGAAACCGGACAGGGCTGGCCGACAAATGGCCTGGCCAGCCCAGCTTCAAGCGCTTGCGCTGCGGTGTGAATCGCGTCGTCCACGGGGCGGCGCGTCAAGCAAGGCTCATGCGCGCGAACGGGACGACGGCCTTCCGAAGCATGCGCACGCAGCGCATCTCCGGACCCATGCGAGCAAAGAACCTCTTCGAGGTCCGAATTCCCCAATGCCGGAATTCCAGTTGCGTCATTCAATTGGCTTCCCCCCAAGGGCCGCATGAGTCACACCCTGAAGTCTCGCACAGATTTGCATTCCCACAAGACATTTCTTGAAACTCTCCCTTGCTCCCACGTGCACGGGCACTAATTCTTGTCCCTGCAGTTCTCTTGCGGACGAGGGATGACGGCAAGTCTCCGCAGCCAGGTCTTCGAATTCGACGAAGTCGAGCACCAGTGGATTCCGATGCCTGACGGGGTGCGACTTGCGGCGCGGATATGGCTGCCGCGCGAATCAGGGCCGATGCCCGCGATCCTCGAGTACATCCCGTACCGCAAACGGGACATGGTCCGCGCAAGGGACGAACGGAACCACCCCCACTTCGCAGCCAATGGCTACGCATGCATCCGCGTGGACATGCGCGGATCGGGCGACAGCGAAGGTCACATGCCGGACATGTATTCAGATGACGAGCTGGCTGATGCCCGGCACGTGATCGACTGGATCGCTGCTCAGTCTTGGTGCGACGGAAAGGTCGGCATGTTCGGCACTTCGTGGGGCGGCACCGCCAGCATGCAAGCCGCGGTCAATGCACCGCGCGCGCTGAAGGCCGTGATCGCGAATTGCGCGACCACCGACCGTTTCGAGGACGACATTCACTGGATGGGCGGTTGCCTCCTGACCGACAGCTTCGAGTGGGGCGCCACGCTGCCCGCGATCCTTGCCGCACCGCCGGACGCGGCGACGGTCGGTCCAGGCTGGATGGAAACATGGCGCAAGAGGCTGGACAGGTTGAGCTTTCCGCTGTCTGCATGGATCAGTCACCAAACGCGCAGGGCTTATTGGCGGCACGGTTCGGTGACATTCAGCACGAACGACCTGTCCTGCCCGATCCTTGCGATCGGTGGCTGGGCGGACAGGTATTCCAATTCCGTGATCGGCCTCGTCAGGGCACGTCCCGATCTCTGCCATGGCATCGTCGGACCTTGGGGACATCACTATCCCGATCACGGAGAGCCAGGTCCGGCAATGAGCTTCCAGGATGTCGCACTGACATGGTGGGATCACTGGCTGAAGGATGCGCCAATGCCGGACTGGCCTCGACTGCGCCTCTGGCAGCGCGCGTTCGACGCCCCGGCGGACCGGATCGCGGCGAGGGCGGGCAGATGGGTGTCCACTGGCGCCGACAATGCGGATGCGACGGAAACCGTCCTCTTTCCGGGCGAGGCCGGGCTTTCCCGGCAAACCGGCCCAGGCGCGACCCTTTCGGTGCCGGCAGATCCGCAGCACGGCACCTGCGCCGGGGATACAGGGTATTTCGGGCGCGTCGGCGGCTTGCCGCTCGATCAGTCTCCTGATGACGCGCGCGCACTCTGCTTCGACACCGAAGCCCTGGAAACGGAGATCCTTCTCGTTGGGCACGCTGAGTTTCATTGCGACATTTTGCGGGACATGGCCCAGGCACAACTGGTGTGCCGCCTGTGCGAGGTCGATCCGAACGGCCGATCAAATCTCGTCACGCGGCAAGTCATCAACCTGCGGCGTGACGAGACCCTCGACGGTGACGCCCGATTCGCTCCGGGCCAAACCGCGCGCCAGCGCTTGCGCTTTCCCTCAACCGCCTATCGTTTCTCGAAAGGGAATCGCATCCGTCTGTGCATCGCTGCTTCGTACTGGCCGCTGGTATGGCCTGCGCCACGCCAGGCATCCATGCTGGTCGATACGACCCACGCCCGGCTTGTCCTTCCCTGCCCGTCAGACATCTCGCCGGCGGAAGACTTGCCGCCGCCACGCTGCCTGCCTCTCGAGCCTTCCTGGGAGAGCCGCTCGGACGGCCCCCTTTGCCGCGAAAGCGGCAAGACGGCCGAGGGAGAAAGCTATCATCTTTGGCGGCAACCGTGGTCAACGACCCGGTTTCCGGAATTTGGCCTGAGCTTTTCGTCAACCGCCGAGTTGAAGTGCACGACGTCGACCGAAGACCACGCCATTCAGAAATGTGCCGTTTCGGTCGTGTACGAAATCGAACGACCGGACGGGACCGCACGCATCGAAAGCAACTTGCTCGGCCAGGCACACCCTGACGGATTGTCGGCTGCGCTGGAGCTTGACGCGCATTGGAACGGCGAGGTCATGGCAGAGCGATCATGGAAGTGCGGCCCCGGGAAGTGAATTCACAGGACTTCGACATGCAGGCTTCTGCTGCCGGGTCGCGCCGCACCGAGCGCGCATCGCCTGCCATTCGGTCGAGATGCACTGGGTTTCCTGGAATTCGAGCATGCCTTCCTTCCCGCCTTCACGACCCAGACCCGACTGCTTGACACCGCCGAAGAGTGCTGCCGCGTCGGACACAGGCCACGATTCAAGCCGCTCGGCCAGTCCCATGCCTCGGCGCATGCCCTTTGTGCAGAGGTACGCGACGAGGCCATTCCGGGTGTCGCTTGCCCGACGGACGACCTCGTCCTCGTACCGAAACGTCTGCATTGCTGCAACCGGGCCGAAGATCTCGTCTTGAAGGCACTCGGCGCCGGTCGCGGGCGTCAGGCCGACATGCCCCGCAGACCGAACCGCCTCCTCGGCGTACCAGCGAAAGAACTCTGCGGCGTACCGCGCCTCGCCTGCCGCGTCCGCTCCGGCCTTGCCGTTCTCCAGAGCGATCAAGCGTGCAATGTCGTCGATCCGCTCAACGAAAAGTTCGCAAGCCCGCCGGAGCACTTCGCCTCTCTCGCGCGGACTCCTCGTTCGATGCAGGATGCCGGGCCGGAGGAGCTGGCCGGACGGGCTGTCAGGACAAGCATGTAATCCCCCAGAATTTCAGTCACTTGCGGTCCTCTTCAGGTGCGGGACGCCCTGACGATGCAAAGATTCGCGCGAAAGTTCCCTGAGACTATGCCCTCAGCCATTCCCCCAATGCCTCATTCGTCCTTGCGGGCTGCTCCAAGGTCGGCAAGTGCCCTGCACCCGGAACAATGATCAGCATTGAACCAGGGATCGCGTCGTGCATGAATTCGTGCCGATCCACCGGGCAGAGCCGATCCTCCTGACCGCACAGCACGAGAGTCGGCACTGCGATGCCACGCAGGGACGCGCTCTGGTCCGGTCGCGACTGAACCGCGCGGAACTGTTCGGCGAAGACTTCTGGCCCGAGATCCTCCGCCATGGCCAGGCAAAGGTTCAGAAGCGGCCCCTTCGCCGAGCCGTCCGCGAGATAGTTCGGCATGATCTCTTCGCGCATGACCTTTCGGAGACCGCCATTCACGACATTTTCGATCTGCGCATCGCGTAGCGCAGCCTTTTCTGCCGGCTCCGGGAATGGGTTCGTGTCCATCAACGCCACGCGCCTGACACGATCCGGGGCTTGCCTGATCACCTCCATGGCGACGATCCCGCCCATGGAAAGGCCCGCGAGCGCGAATGCAGGTGGTGCGAAATCAAGAAGGCGCAGCGCAAGATCCGAAATCTTGGCTGCACCTATGGGCGGCACGATCATCACCGGTCTTTCTGCGGAGAATTCAGCGATCTGCGGGGAAAAGAGGCGCCCATCACACATCGCGCCAGGTATGAGCACGAGCGGGTCCAGCATCAGCCGTGCACGTGCACCCTGCCAGCGAAGTCATCGAAGCACGTCAGGCAGAAGATTCTGGCGTCGACCTTCCGGCCATGCAGCCTGTTGCGTCTTGGGCGGCCCACGGTCGCGCGCTCAGGCCCTGATCCTGCTTCCGGAACCTGGGTCGAACAGGTATAGGTGTTCCGGATTCAGCGAGATGCCGATCATGTCGTCCTGTTCCTTGCGCAGATACCTGTCGCCCTTTGCGATCACTCGCTGGCTGCCCCACTGAACGGTAAGGAGCGTTGCCTCGCCCGTGTTCTCGAAGGCGTATATGGGCACGTCAATGTTGCCTTGTCCGATTTCGGACACGCGGATGTCGTCGGCGCGGACCCCAAGGACCACCTCCTTGCGATCCTCGGCGCGAACCGGCACCAGATTGGTGCCCCCGGTCGTGACGAAGTGGCCACCCTGGATTGAGCCGTTGATCAGGTTCATCGCAGGCGAGCCGATGAAACCGGCAACGAAGAGATTCGCGGGGTCGTTGTAGATTTCATCCGGCGAACCGAGCTGCTGAATCACGCCGTCCTTCATCACGGCCACACGGTCAGCAAGCGTCATCGCCTCGATCTGGTCATGCGTCACGTAAACCGTGGTGACCTTCAACTCGCGGCTAAGGTGCTTGAGTTCGGCCCGCATCGTGACCCGCAGCTTGGCGTCGAGATTCGAGAGCGGCTCGTCCATCAGAAACACCTTGGGCGTGCGCACGATGGCTCGCGCCAGCGCCACACGCTGGCGCTGGCCGCCTGAAAGGGCCTTGGGCCTGCGGTCGAGGAACTGGGTCAGTTCGACCTGCTCGGCAGCCTTTCTCACGCGTGGCTCAATCTCGCTGCCTGGTGTCCCCCGCACTCTCAGCGGATAGGCGATGTTGTCGAAGGTCGTCATGTGCGGATAGAGACCGTAGTTCTGGAAAACCATGGCCACGTCGCGGTCCTTTGGGAGATCGTCGTTGACCATCCTGTCACCGATCCAGATTTCGCCTTCCGTAGGCTCTTCCAGCCCTGCGATCATGCGCATGGTGGTCGTCTTGCCGCAACCGGACGGACCCAGAAGGACCAGGAACTCCTTGTCGGAAATTTCCAGCGACTGTCCGTCGACGGCGACGAAATCGCCCCACCGCTTGGTCAGGTTCTTGAGAGTGACTTCAGCCATCAGCGCACCGCCCCCATGGTCATGCCTTGCACGAAGTACTTCCGGATGATGAGCGCCAGCACGAACATCGGCAGCATGATGATGATGCCTGCGGCACTGAGCAGGTTCCAGAGATCACCCTCCTCTGCCTTGAAGAGCGCAAGCCCGATTGGCAACGTCACCGCGTCCTTGTTTGTCAGGATCAGGGCGAACAGAAACTCGTTCCAGGCGATGATGAAGCAGAAGATGCCCGCTGTCAGCAGCCCGGGCGCCGCCATCGGAAGGACGATGTTGCGAATGACCTGCAGCCGCGACGAGCCGTCCACCATTGCCGCCTCTTCGGTGTCCAGCGGAATGCCGTCGATGAAGCCCTTTATCATCCAGATCGCGAAGGGCATGACGATGGCAAGATTGACGAGGATCAGTCCGATCCGCGTGTCAAGGAGCCCGATGTCGCGGAACATCACGAAGAAGGGCAGGATGATGACCACCGCGGGCACGAACTGCGTGGCAAGGATGACGACCAGCATCGCCGTCTCTCCGGTGAGCCTGAAGCGACTGAACGAATAGGCCGCCATGGTCGCGATCGGGATCGCGAGCACCACGGTGACGAATGCCACAATGGTCGAGTTCATCAACTTGTGGCCAACAAAGAAGGGCGGCTCGAAAACGGTGCCGAAGTTCTCGAACGTCGGCGTGAAGAACAGCTTCAGTTGGAACACGTCGATGTGGTTCTTGAAGGCGGCCATGAAGATCCAGGCGATCGGCACCAGCATGATCAGGATGGCGATCAGGATCAGTGCCACCTGCAACGCGTTCACGACCTGCTTTCTCCGCCTGCCAAGCATCAGGTCACTCCCTTCGGAACACGAACTTGGCATAGGCGTAGGTCAGGAAGATCATGGGGATGACCATCAGCCAGGCGACCGAGGCGGCATACCCGATCTGCCCGTATTTCATGCCGTTGAAGTAGATGTAGTGACTCAGCGTCTGCGTCGCGGTCCCGGGACCGCCGTTCGTCAACATGAAGATCTGGTCGAAGGTCTTCAGGCTGAAGATCGACTTCAGGATGATGACGACTGCGAGAACGGGAGCGAGCTGGGGCAGGGTCACGTCGCGAAAGACCCGCCAGCCCGATGCACCGTCGACCTGCGCGGCCTCGATCGTGTCCTGCGGCACGCTGGCGAGGCCCCCGATCAGGACCAGCGTCAGGAACGGAATCCAGCCCCAGACATCGGCCATTACGCAGACCGCGAACGCGAGTACCGGGTCAACGAGCCAGCTGACATCCGCAAGCGGCGGGATCAGCACGCCGAACACGGCGTCGAACAGGCCGAACTCAGGATTGAACATGAAGCGGAAACTGACGCCGATCAACGCCGGGCTCATGGCGAAGGGCAGAATCAGGAGCGTCTGCACGCCGGAGCGGAACCGGCCGCCCGGCGCCAGCAGCAACGCCAGCCCCAGCGCCAGGACAGTTGTCAGGCCGACGGTCAGGATTGTGTAGATCGTCGTGACCCAGACAGAATTCCAGAACGCGGGCTCGTAGAGGAAGGCCCACAAGTAGTTCTCGAAGCCAAGATACTGCTCCAGGGAGCCGGGCCTGCTGAGGCGCCCCACCGTGAAGGACAGCCTGAGGCTCTCGAACAAGGGCCAGATGGCAGTGGCGAAGACCACCACGATCGCCGGGAGGACCAAGAGGTACTTGAGCGTGCTGTCGCGCATCGGCGATTGCTCCGATTGGAACCACCCCGCGGTCCCGCGGGATGGTTCGTTGCTTTCCCGACCGCGACCCGGTCAGGACGGAACGGGCCGGCTACTCGATGCGTCCGGCGCGACGCAGCACCCGGTTGGCCTGCTCCGCAGCGTCCAGCATCAATTGACGGGTATCCCCTCCCGCCGCTGCTTCGGCGATCGCCGCCGACAGGATGTCGCCGACTTCCGGCCACTCCGGAATCTGCGGCATGATGTCGGATTCCTTGAGCGAATCCCAAGCCGCCATCTGAATGCCGTCGTTCGCGGCATTCACCTCCGGGTCGGTAAGTGACGAGATGTGAGTCACGACGTTGTTGACGATTCTCTTGCCCTTCACTTCGCGCACGGTGGCATTGGCCTTGTCCATCTCGGGGTTGGAAAGCCATTTGAGAAACTCCCACGCCGCGTCCTTGTTGCCGGAGTACTCGGAAATCGCGAAAGGCATCGAGATGGCGTAGGTCTTGGTGGTGTCAGCGTACGACGGCATGCCCACGAAACCGACCTGGTCCTTGGTCAGCGTCGACGTCTCCGGGTTCAGGAACGCCGAGTAGAACCACCACCAACCCGGAACCATCGCTGAATTGCCCTGCATGAACGACTGCCGGGCATCCTGTTCGACGAAAGCGACGGAGTTCGGGTTTGCGACGCCATGTTCCGTCAGGAGCCCCACATAGTCCTCGGTTGCCTTCAATGCAGCCTCGGTGGTCCATCCGGCCGAACCGTCTTCATTGAAGACGTCTTCGCCTGCACCCCACAGGAAGTTCAGCCAGATGAAGAGCGACTGGCGGTTTCCGTCGTTGTTGAAGTAGAGCGCGATCGGCGAAATGTCGTCATGTTCCCAGGTCTCGCCCATCGCTGCGATCCCTTCCCACGATGACGGCGGGGCCGGGATCAGGTCCTTGCGATAGAAGAGAACCTGCGGGTGAGCGCGCAAGGGAAAGCCAAGAGTCTGGCTCTCGAACTGCGCCGATCGCGCAAAGGCGGCCGGATAGCGGTCCATGGAAATCCCGTCACGTGCCATCAGGTCGTCGATCGGCATCAGCCAGTGAGCATTCGGCGGGCCCCAGCTGTCGAGATAGTTGACCACGTCAAAGGCTCCGCTCGCGGCAAGGCCCTCCGCGTTGATCTTCTCCTGCAGCGAGGCGAAGGGAATGAACGTCCATTCGGTTTCGATCCCCGTAAGTTCGGTGAACTCGTCGTCGCGCAGCATCAGGCCGTCGAACTGGGGCGTCACGACGCTCAGGATGTTCAGCGTGGTGCCCTCGTAGGGCTTCCCCGCCATCAGGTTGTGCGGCAAGTCCGCTGCCGCGACCGACAGCGGCGTGAGCATCATGGCCACCGCCGCTCCCGCCTTCAGCAAAGTCCGTTTGCGCATTTCTTCCTCCCAATTGAATTGCAATCCGCGAAACGACCCTACGGCATCGTGAATACGTATGCAAGAAACGTCGAATGCGCGTTCAACGTTGCCTGCAGGAGCCGGCGCCTGATGATCTTGTGCGTGGTCACCTCATGGATCGTCGGGGATCGCGGACCCACACAAGGCCGGAGGATCCCGGTTGCATTGCGCGACGTGTGCCGAAAGTGCTATCCCGCGCTCGTCCGGCCCAGCCGACGCGACCGGAACTGCTGGCGGATTCCGAAGACAGACGCGCGGGCATGGAATTCGGGGGAGCAAATAGATGGGACTGCTGCAAGACGGCAAGTGGGTCGATCAGTGGTACGACACCAGGTTGAGCGAAGGCCGTTTCGTTCGAAAGGACTCCCAGTTTCGCAACTGGATCACTGCGGACGGATCCGCCGGCCCCAGCGGCGAGAGCGGGTTCAAGGCCGCGCCCGGGCGCTATCATCTCTACGTGTCGCTTGCCTGCCCCTGGGCGCATCGAACACTGATCTTCCGGGCATTGAAGGGTCTCGAGGACATGATCCCCGTGTCGATCGTGCACTGGTTCATGGGCGACCAGGGCTGGACCTTCACGCCCGAGGACGGATCGACCCGCGATGCCGCCAACGGCGCCGACTTCCTGCATGAAGTCTACACGACGGCAGACCCGGGCTATTCGGGACGCGTGACCGTGCCGGCACTTTGGGACAGGCAGGCGGGGACCATCGTCTCAAACGAGTCCTCGGAAATCATCCGGATGTTCAACGCGGCCTTCGACGATCTGGGCGCAAAACCCGGCGACTACTGTCCGGACTCCCTCACGCCGGAGATCAACGCGATCAACGACCGAATCTACAGCACAGTCAACAATGGCGTCTACAAGGCCGGTTTCGCGACGACGCAGGACGCCTACGAGGAGGCGGTCGTTCCTCTCTTCGAAACGCTGGACTGGCTGGAAGTCCGGCTCGACTCGCGAAGATACCTCATGGGCGCGGCTACGACGGAAGCGGACTGGCGCCTTTTCCCCACGCTTGTCCGCTTCGATCCCGTCTATTTCGGGCACTTCAAGTGCAATCTTCGCAGGATCGCGGACTATCCCAATCTGTCCGGCTATGTCCGGGACCTCTACCAGCATCCGGGCGTTGCGGAAACAGTGCCCGGGTTCCACTCTGAGGTGCAACAGCAGCGAGCGAGGGCGAAGCCCGAGC
>VXPN01000054.1 GCA_009839535.1 Boseongicola sp. SB0662_bin_57
AGGGTAACCTTTCCTAGCTTTACGACTATGGATGATTCCCGGCTGGGGCTTTCGATGAAGACAATGAGCTCAGCGACCGCGAAGAGCCGGAAAATCGCGACCAGGAAGTCGACGCCGTCCATCAGGTGCAGGTTGCCGCCGGTGAAGCGAGGCATCCCGGTCTGGTTGTCGAGCCCGATCATGGCGATGCCGAGCCCCATGCAGGAGGCAAGGGCGGCCTTGGCCTGGTTCCTGGAGGCAATGCCACCCAAGGTCGAGAACGCCAGCAGGTAGAGCGCAAAGTACTCAGACGGGCCGAACTGGTAGGCAATGCGCGACAGGAGCGGCGCAAGCAGCATCAGGCCGATCGTTGCAAACAGCGCACCGAAGAAGCTGGCAAAGCCGGACAGCACGAGAGCGTCTCCGGCGCGTCCCGCCTTGGCCATCGGGTAGCCGTCAAGCGTCGTCATCAGCGCAGGCTCGTCGCCGGGGATGTTGAGGAGGATGGAACTTATTCGCCCGCCGTACATCGCGCCGTAATAGACGGCGGTCATCAGGACGAGGGCGGATGTCGCGTCGAGGCCGAGCGAGAATGCAAGCGGGATCAGGATGGCGACGCCGTTCGACGGGCCGAGGCCCGGAAGCGCGCCGATGATGGTTCCGAGAAAGCACCCGGCAACGGCGAGAAAGAGCGTGAACGGCGTGAGCGCGACGCTGAAGCCGAGGGCGAGGTTCGAGAGGAGTTCCATCAGCCCAGCCACGCCTTGGGCAAGGGCTGAAGCCCGAGGCCGAGCGCGTACTTGAATATCAGGAACAGCCCGATCGACAGGCCCAGTCCCGTGATTGCCGCAGGCAGCGGACGAGGGGAGATCTGGAAGCTCAGGATGGCCGCGCAGACCGCCGTGGGCATCAGGAAGCCGAGCGGCTTCAGGGCATGGGCATAGGCAACCATGACGAGGACGGCGATCGCGATGTTGCCAAGCGTCATTCGGCCGGGCCACGCCGGATCGTCATCGGGTCGGAAGACAAACACCAGCCCGCAGATCGCTGCGACCCCGGCCAGCATGAGCGGGAAGGTCTTGGATCCGACAGGATCCGACATGAAGCTGGCCTGTATCTGGAAGGCGCCCGCCGTATAGGCGAGCGCCCCCAGTATCACGACCACTCCGAAGAGACGGTCGGAGAGTTTCACTGGATTACGCCGATCTCTTTCGAAAGTTCGACGGTATCGGCAATGACGCCGTCCACCCAGCTCTGGAAGTCGCCGCCGACCTTGGTGAAGGGGGCGAGACCGTTGGCGACCATGGCGTCCTGCCATTCCTGGCTGTCCGCCACGGCCTGGAGCCTGGCGCCCCATGCCTCGAAGTCGGCGTCGGAGATGCCCTTTGGCACGTAGAGGCCGCGCCAGTTCACGGCGACCACGTCAAAGCCCTGCTCCACCGCAGTCGGGATGTCCTCGAAGCCCGGCACCCGCTCCTCGGTGAGGACGGCAAGCGCGCGCACCTCGCCCGACTGGAGGAAGCCGACGATTTCGGACATGTCGCCGGTCATGCCTTGGGTGAAGCCGCCGATCGTCTGGGTGATCGCGTCGCCACCGCCGTCAAGGCCGATGTACTTGACCTTGGTGATGTCGGTGAAACCGGCCTCCTTGAGGACCATAAGCACCTTCAGGTGATCGAAACCGCCCGCCGCCGAGCCGCCGCCGAAAGCGACGGAGCCGGGATCGGCCTTGATTGCCTCGACCATGTCGCCGAGCGACATGAACGGGCTGTCGGCGGCCACGACGATCACGCCGGGATCGGCGCCGATCGCGCCCACGAAGCGCACCTGGTCGGCGGTCATGCCGGCATAGGCGTTCTGTGCAAGGCGCGTTGCCGTGGCCTGGCTGGCAGCGACGATCAGGTTGTTGTCGTCTCCGCGTTCATTGACCACGTGGCTGTAGGCCAGGCCGCCGCCGCCGCCGGCCATGTTGGTGACCTGAACCGGGGAGTCCACCTGGCCGATGTCGTACAGGATCTTGCCGATCTGGCGACAGGTGAAATCCCAGCCGCCGCCGGGGTTGGCCGGAGCGATGCACTCGGTCGCCGCCAAAGCGGCCGAGCCCGCAACTGACATAATCGCGCCCAATGCGAGCGCCCGTACTTTTGTATGCATGTCTTTCTCCCTAGGACTGGTTGATTGCCGCTCATTGCGGCAAGTCCGACGGCGACATAACGACGACGGGCGGAAAATTTCAACCCCTCATGGGCAGGGTGGCAGGGCGGTCGCGCCTGGAAAGTCTCTCCTTGGCTCCTGCCGGGTCGCGCTTCACTGCGCGCCCTGGAACGGCAGGACATGCACCGACATCGCGCGGTTCGGTTGCACGAAGGAAGGGCTTCATTGACGCCTCATGAAGTTCGGGCACGGCATTCCGAGCCACGATGCCTGCCCTGCGTCGTTCAAGGCTCTCGATCGGCAGTGCGTGAACCGGACACGCCAAAGGCCTTCGGCGAATCTGGCCGGGTGGCTCCGATGCGGGCTTGAAAGCAACCTGCGGGCCGGCTCAGCGGCGATCCTTCAAGGGCGCGACAAAGCGTTCGCCGCCGTCTTTGCCATCAAGGTGTGCCTGGCGTTCGGTCTGGTCAGGGTCGATGACGGGTCGAACGGGATCTTGCCGATGCCGCCGCCCGCCGCCTGATCGCGAGGAAGCGTCCCGCGGCTCCGGCAATTCGCGCTCATTCGATCCACCGAGGCCACTCGCCGGGCGGCACAGCTCTCCGGAATTCCGCCATGTCTTCGGCCATTGCCCTGTCCACCCGGTCGACATGCGTACGATTGACGACGAAGAAGGACGTTTCCGAATGCAGGCAGCCGGAAGGGCAATCCCCCCATGCCTTGCGCATCATGACGAACCAGCGGCCGGACGCCGATGTTGCCGCAATGTCCGGTCCACCGCCCAGGTATGTGTCGAACTCGGCGCTGACGACACCATCGATGTCCAGGTATGCCTGCCGTGCCGCACGCAGGTTTGCATGTTCGCTGAAGTGCATGATCACGGAAGCGAACAATGGCATCGATTCCCACGTGTGCAGGCCCAGCATGGAATTCAGCTCATCGAATTCCTCGAACCCGGTCAGGGGCACTCCGCCGGCACCGTTCCAGCGCTGGGCGATGGCATCGAGCAGCCTGCCTTCCACGGCAAGGAGCAGCGTCGCCGGCGCGTGTCGCGATCGTGCCGTGACCTCGGTCATTTCCGGGTAGCGATCCCGGATGTGCATCAGCACCTGGCCGATCTCGACGGCAAGCTCGCCTAGCCGCTGTTCGTCCATGAGCAGTTCACTGGTCTCTCCAAGATGAATCCGCCGTGCGAGTGTTCGCGCATCCGAGGAGGCGCTGCCTCGCGCGGCGGCCGGAGCTTCAATCGTGGGGATTTCGACTGTTTCTTCGGCGTTCGCGGGCGGAGTGACCGTGGGCAAGGCAACAACCAACAGGGGGAAGACGGCAAGAGCAAGTTGCGGCAACGAGCCCGGTCCGCGAAATCCACGCCGAAATCGACACGATGGTTTCGGCAGTTCAAGCCCGGACACGCATTGGTGGTTCATCCGCACGCGGTGCTTGCTCCCTGGAGAATTGGCAGCGGCGCCGACCACCTTGTACGAAGTCCCGCACGAAGAAGCCAGAAGGGGACTGCAATCGTGCAGGCGTCCCGTCGGCATGCAGGACCGCACCTGGGTCCCGGGGCTTGCGCGCAATTGGCGACATTCGAACTGCAGGCGCCTTGGAAGCCGAAATCGAACACGGTTTCGCGGCGCACCAGGCATCGGTTCCCGGCCAATGCCTTCGTCCACACCCTGTTGTCCGTCGCCGCTGGCGTGCTGGCGCAAAGAAGGTTCAAATTGGGCAAGGTCGGCATTCCCGGCGTCGCTCGAGGCACGGAATTCGCAACGTGACCTTGTCCGGAACTCGGGTTAGGCTGCGCCCGCCATGGATCACAAGGCTTTCGTCAATTCGGTTCCTGGCCCTGTCCTGGCTGAACTGAGCAAGACCGAAGACGCCGCCGGTTTGCGGCACCTTGCCGTGCATTTGGGCCTGATCCTCGTCCTGAGCCTGTATGTCGCCGCCGGCGCACCCTTCTGGTGGCTGGCCATCATGCCCCTTGGCATTGCCATCTGCTTTCTCTTCACCTTGCAGCATGAGGCGACGCACAAGACGCCTTTTGCAACGCTTTGGTTGAATGAATGGGTCGGACGTCTGGCCGGATTGCCAATCCTGCAGCCGTTCGAATGGTTCCGCTGCTTTCATCTGGCACATCACAGGCATACCAATGATCCCGTGCGTGATCCGGAACTGATTGGGGGCGCCAGGCCCGAAACATGGGCATCGTACGTGGTTCATGTTTCCGGCCTTCCTTTCTGGCGGGCGATGGCGTGCCAAGTCCTGTCCAACGCTCTGGGAGCAAACCCTGGCGCCTACGTGCCCGAACGCGCCCGCCGCAGGATTGCACGCGAAGCTCGGTGGATGCTGCTGGCCTATGCCATTGCCGCGTTCAGCCTGTTTTTCTCGCCGGTGCTCTTTTGGGTCTGGATCCTTCCGTGCCTGCTCGGTCAGCCATTTTTGCGGCTCTACCTTCTGGCGGAGCATGGGCGATGCGCCTTTGTCGCGGACATGTTCCGGAACACCCGCACGACCTGCACCAACCGAATCGTGCGGTTTCTGACCTGGAACATGCCCTATCATGTCGAACATCACACGCTTCCCCAGGTGCCCTTTCACAGGTTGCCCGAGCTGCATGATCACATGCAGGGCCGGCACCAGGTCATCGCTGACGGATACGTGGCGTTTACGCGCGACTATGCGGCGTCGATGCGCGGTCGCGATCAAGCCGCGCGAGGATAGGTGCAAGGACGGATCTGCATGGTGTGCAGATCCGGCTTGTGTCCGAAACCTCAATTGCGTCATCGTCAGTCCCTGACGGCCGAGAATTCCCGGAAGCTCCGTGAACGCGTTCGACTTCCCGTCCACCGACAAGTGCGCGAGAACCGTCTGCGTGCTCCCGCCTCATGGCGCATCCTTCGGGGCAGCGTGAAGGCAGGTCCGAGGGCCCGGAATGAATGGTCGCAATGACGTCATGTCCAGTGCGGTGAGGTTATGTGCGCGCCAGGAAGTCCAGAAAGCGCTGCCAGTCGTATGGCAGCAATTCGTGGCCGCCGGGACGGAGATGATGGCCAAGCGAGGCATGGAGGGCATGACGCTTCCCGGCCCACATCTCCTCAACGCTGGGCCAGGAGCACGATTCCGGCCAGACGTCGGATGCAGCGACAAGGGCAATGTAGGTGCCGACCGGATCGGCCCATAGATCCTGTTCGGCGGAGGCGACATAGACTTTTCGGGGTGCCGTGCATGCGACAAGGTGGTGCTGATCCAATGCAGTCGCGCGGCTCTGAGGCCTGATCCAGTGCGGAAAGGCCGCCGCCATCCCGGCAAGCGTTTCCCCGACCGCGTGCGCGGCGGGGGCCGCGCCGGCACAACCCGAATTGTTCGCAAGCACCGCGCTGATTCTCGTGTCATTCGCAGCCGCCCAAAGCGCCGCCTTGCCGAGGCGGGAATGACCCGCGACGGCAACTTGCCCCATGTCAATCCCGCCAAGCCGCTCGGCCGCGTCCAGGAGGCGTTGAATCGCCCACGCCCAGAGCGATATCGCGCCGGTGTCCAGACCCACGAACGGGCAGGCCCCGTGCCGCACGATTTCGTCCGGATCGTCCGGCGCCCAGGAACCGTAGCAGCTCACCATCACCGCGTATCCCCGCGCCGTCAGCATCTCGACTGGCCAACGATGGGATTCCGTGCCGCGCAGCAGGTCGTGAAGCCGTCCGTTCTCGACGCCAAGCTCGGGCTGGCAATGAATGCGTGCCTGCCTGTCGAGCGGAAAGTCCGGCCCTGAGAGGATGCCCGCAGGACCGGCGAATCCGAGGCCCGCGATCAATGGCGCGTCTTCACGGCTCTCCGGTCGCCAGAGTGCTGCATCGACGGTGAGGGCTCTTGTGCCATTGGCCGATCGCATCGTGATCTCGATTCGCGCCGCCGAGGACCCGCCCAGAGGGCTGACTTCAACTTCCAGTTCTGCGGGGGCAGGTGGCAACGGCCCGTAGATGGCGTCGGACAGTTTGTTTCGCCATCTTTCTTGGCGCTCTTCGAGAGGGTCGGGGCCGCCGAGCGATTCGAGCCGGAACGGTCCCGCGAACGCGTCCTCCAGCGGGAGGGCCGGGTTCAACGTGCCCAGCCATCGTAGAAGGGATGACCGGGCCTGATTGGCAGGTCTTCCGGCTGGCCGGATCGGGCCGAACCATAGATCGCGGTGGCAAACTCGATCGACCGCCGGCCGTCTTCCAACGTGACCTCGCGCCCGGGGTGTCCGTCAAGCGCGTCGGCCACTGCGTCGAAGAGAGCCTCATATCCGGTGCCGCACTCGGGCACGTCCGCAAGCGTCGCGTCAATGTCGCGCTGCCGCGCTCGATCTCGGGCAATGAATGTCCAGCCCCTTGCGGCCGGGGCGTAGGGCGCATGATCGCTTTCCACGGTGAAGCCCTCGAACATGAGGCGCAGCCGGGACGTGTTGCCGGCCGCCCCAAGCGTTATCGAGGATGTCACGAGGGCGCCGTTGCGCATCCGGACGGAAAGTGCCGCGCAGTCCTCGACCTCGATGTCGTTCACGCGCGTAGCGACATCTGCAAAGACTTTCGCAGCCGGGCCAAGCAGCGACATCAGGAGGTCATGGATGTGGATCGCATGACCCAGGACGGCGCCACCCTGCTCGCCGGCCCAGGTCCCGCGCCAGCCGACGTCGTAATAGCTTGCGGGTCGGTCCCAATGAGTCTCGATGGTTCCGGCGTAGCAGCGTCCGGCAATGCCGGAGCCAATGAGCGCGCGGAGTTGCGACATCCCGGGCCCGTAGCGGTACTGGAACACCGGGAAAACGGCCCCGCCGGTCCGCCTTGACCGCTCGATCAGCATGTCCGCTTCCGAAAGCGAACAGGCGAGCGGCTTTTCGCAGACGACGGTCTTCCCCGCGTCGAGTGCATCAAGGCAAGCCTGGCAGTGCAGATGCGGCGGCAGGCAGACATCGACAATGTCGATCTCGGGGTCGGACAGGACTTCGCCGACGTCGGTCGTGAAACCGGAGCCCCGGCACTTGCCGGCAAGGTTGCGGCCCCGCGCCTCGTCAAGATCGCAGACGGTCTTGACGCGAAACCTCTCGGGCAGGGCCGCATATCCTGCGAGGTGCTGGGCGCCGATGCCCGCGCCGATGATCGCAACCGTCCGCTTCATGCGGCCTCGGCCTTTATCTGCGCCTGGATCGCCAGTTCGGTGGCCGTGAACGTATGCGCCTGCCGAACGGCGGTCTCGGTCCTGTCGGCCACGTCCGCAACGAGGCGCGGAAAATAGGGCAGGCCCGCGTCGTTGCAGGGGATCATCGTGTTTCCCTCGCCGTTGACCAGGTACAGGTTGTTCGTCACGTGCGGCCGGCCGATGTCCGTGTACTTGCGCAGCTCGATGTGCCCCTCGGTGCCCTGGATGAAGAGCCGCCCGTCTCCCCAGGTCGGAAGGCCGTTCGGCGTGAACCAGTCGACGCGAACGTAGCCGTGGCCCTTGTCCGAGCGGAGGACCATCTCCCCGAAATCCTGGAATCCAGGTGCATCGGGCATGGTCGTGTTCTCGACATGGGCATGGGCGACCTCGGCGGACTCGGAACCCGTGAAATGGAGGAACTGGTCGATCTGGTGCGAGCCGATGTCGCAGAGTATCCCGCCGTAGCGCTCCCGCAGCAGGAACCATGGCGGGCGGGTTCGGAGGTTCTTCTTGTGGGGGCCGAGGCCGACCGTCTGGACGACGCGCCCGATGGCGCCTCCGAAGACGAGCTCTTCGGCGCGCGTGACGGCGGGGACCTCGAACCGCTCCGAGAAATTCACCGTCCAGATGCGCCCGGTTTCCGCCTGCGCTCCCCGAATCCCGTCGAGCTGCTCAAGCGTCGTGCAGCCTGGCTTGTCGACCATGACGTCCTTGCCGGCCTGCATGGCTTCGACCGCCAGGCCCGCGCGGTCCTCCGGCACCGCCGAGATCAGGATCATGGCGATTTCGGGATCGTCGAGAATGCGACGCCTGTCCGCGACCCTGGCAACCTTGGGAAAGACCTCGTTGAACTTCCGCTCCGTCACGGCCGTCCCGTCCGTCCAGTAGGCATCGCAGGTGCAGCCCTCGCCCAGCATGTTCGAGAGCATTCCGAATACGTGCCCGTGATCGATTCCGATGACGCCGAGCTTGAAAGGCATGGTCAGCTCTCCCTTCCGTTCCTGTCCTGCAGCGCAACCCGGCACGGATGTCGGGCACGGGGCCATTGCCGATTCCGAGCGATCCGCCGCCGAACCCGTGATCGAGGCAGGGGGCCGGTCATTGCCCTTCGACCTTGACGCGCGTGCCCGTCCGTCCGCTCCTCTCGATCGCCTCGATCAACGCGTGCACGGCAAGTGCGCTCCGTCCCGGGATCAACGGTGGCCGTCCTGCGCTGACGGCTTCGGCAAAGTCCTCGATCACGAGGCGATGCCAGTCGCTGGCAAAGGCCATCGGGTCGGCGCCGGCGCCGCTCGCCATGGATTCACCGGAGGATTCCGAACGACCGTCAAGCCAGTCGATCTTCAGGATCCCGGCCCCGAGTCTCGCCGAGGCGTCCCGGCAATGGAGAGTGATCGTCTCGCCTGCTCCCGGAAACCCTGCCGTCGTCGCAAAGAGCTGGCCAACGGCGCCATTCGCGAACTGCAGGCCCGCGACGACGAAATCCTCGGCCTCCATCCGGTGACGGGTCGTGGTGACGCACATCGCCGTCACTTCCGAGACCGGTCCGGTGAGCGTCAGCATCAGGTCGAGGGTGTGGATTGCCTGGGAAATCAGGACGCCCCCGCCGTCCCTCGCATAGGTTCCGCGCCCCGGCTCGTCGTAATAGGCCTGCGGACGCCACCAGGGCACGTTGACCTCGACGGCGACGAGCGGTCCAAGCGACCGCATGCGCGCGGCCAGATCCTCTGCCACGGGCCGGGCGCGATGCTGCAGCATGATCCCGAGCGGCACGCCCGATCTCTCGCAGGTCTCGACGATCCTTGTCGCGGCCGGAAGCGTGCGTTCGACCGGCTTCTCCATCAGGATCGGCTTCCCGGCCTGCGCGAGGGTCTCGACGATTTCGGCCCTTGCATCGGGTGGCGTGGTCAGGATGGCGAAGTCGACCGACGTATCCTCGGCTATGTCCTTCAGGCTGTCCGCCGCGTGGGCGCCGAGATCGGGATGGGCCGCCAGGAAATCCGTACGGCTCGCGGGATTCCTTGCGAAGACCGGACCGAGCGTCACCGCGTCCGATTCGGCTATCGCGTCGGCGTAGGTCTTCGAGACCATGCCGAGACCGATCAGCGCGGCTTTCATGGGCCGGTCGCGAGCGCCTGCCCGCTCTCGCCGTCGAAGAGGTGGAACCTGTCGGATGGAAGCGTCACGCCTATTGTCTGGTTGCGTTGCAGCGGTATCTGCTCGCCGAGCTGCACGGTGAGCCGCTCGCCGTTTTCGAAGGCGCCGTAAATGTAGGTGACCGAGCCCAGCTGCTCGAAATTCCGCACCTTGATCTGCATGTCGCCGGCGCCGTCAAGCGACACGCCGATCGCTTCGGGCCGGATGCCGAGCGTCACCCTGCCATCGCCTCTCGTTGCCAGTTGCACGTCGCGGGTCAGGCCGCTGTCCAGTGACAGGCGGTTCCGCTCGATGCGGCCTTCCAGGAAGTTCATCTGGGGCGCGCCTATGAAGCCCGCGACGAACCTGTTGGCAGGGTTGTTGTAGAGATCAAGCGGCCGTCCGACCTGCTCGATCCTTCCGTCTCGCAGCACGACGATCCGGTCCGCCATGGTCATGGCCTCGATCTGGTCGTGGGTGACGTAGATCATCGTGTTGCCGAGCTCGTCATGAAGGTTCGATATCTCGACGCGCATTTGCAGGCGAAGCTCCGCATCGAGGTTGGACAGCGGCTCGTCGAAGAGAAAGACGATCGGCTCGCGGACGATTGCCCGTCCGATGGCGACTCTCTGCCGCTGTCCGCCGGAGAGTTGCCCGGGGCGCCGGTCCAGGAGCTGGTCGATCTGCAGCAGCTGGGCGGCGGAATCGACCCGTCGTGCGATTTCGGTCCGGTCCATGCGGAAGTTCTCGAGCCCGAAGGACAGGTTCTGCCGCACGCTCATGTGCGGGTAGAGCGCGTAGGACTGGAAGACCATGCTGAGACCGCGTTCGGACGCGGGCACGGCGTTCACGCGCTTTCCCTGCAGCATGATGTCGCCGCTCGTGGGGTCGTCCAGCCCGGCGATCAGCCTGAGCAGGGTGGACTTGCCGCATCCGGAAGGTCCCACGAACACGACGAACTCCCCTTCGTCGATGGCGAGGTCGACGCCATGGATCACGTCGACCGCGCCAAAGCTCTTCCTGATCTGCCTGAGTTCAAGCGTGTGTGTCGATGTTTCCGTCATTTCAGGCCCGTTGTGGCGATGCCGGTCGTGATGAAGCGTTGAAGCCAGACGAAGACCAGCGTGATCGGAATGAGCGACACGACGGTCATCGCGAGGATGTAGTGGAAGTCCGTGTCGAACTCGCCGGCGTATTGCGTGAGGCCAAGCTGGATCGTGTGCTTTTCCGGATCGGAGATCAGGACGATCAGGGGCCAGAGGAAGTCGTTCCAGCGCCAGATGACCGAGAGGATTGCGAGAACCGAAAGGGCGGGCAGCGAGAGCGGCATGACGATTCGCCAGAAGATGCGCCATTCGCTCGCGGCGTCCATCCGCGCGGCCTCGAGGAGCTCGTCCGGGATCGTCAGCATGTACTGCCTGAGCAGGAACACGCCCGTAGGCGTGGCGGCCGCCGGAATGATCACGCCCCAGAGCGACCCGAAGATGCCGAAGCTCCAGACGACGAAGAACAGCGAAACCAGGATGATCGAGGAGGGGATCAGCAGCGTTGCGACGATGAGGATCGTGAATGTCAGCCGTCCCCGGAAGCGGTACTTGGAGAGCGCGAAGGCCGCCATCGCGTTGATGATCAGCGTTATCAGCGTCGCCATGACCGTGACGAAGATCGAGTTGAACAGGTAGATGCCGAAGGTGAAGTTCTCCTGCCCGTGCCGCTTCAGCAGGGGGTCGAGGTAGTTCTCGGTCGCGACGCGGATTTCCTCAGACGGTCGCAATTGCGTTCGCGGCACCTTGAAGACGTCGCCTGGAGCGTCGATCGGCGCGACGTCGGTTTCCTTCCGGGTCGGACCCGCCTTGAAGACTTTCCGTGCGCCGCCGCCCCCGGCCTCATGAATCCATTCCGGCTTGGTGCCGATCCCCTCGATTTCGGTCTGGACCTGAGCGATCGGCAGGAGCCTGGTGTCAAAGCTGTCCACGGCACGTTCCGGCTTGATCGAGCTGAAGAAGGTCCAGAGCACGGGAACGAGAACGATCAGCACCCCGAGCAGCAGGTATCCGTATGCCAGGAAGTCCGCCATGCCGAAGCGCTCTGCCGTGTCCTTGTTGCCGGCGGTGCGGGTCAGGAATGTGCCCAGGCGGTTCAGCATCACAGTTCCGACTGCCTCCGCGTGATCCAGAGCTGGAAGAACGTGAAGACCGCGATGACCACTGCCATGAGGACCGAGCCCGCGGCGCCTTCGCCATAGTCCTTGTTGTTGTTGGTGAAGGCGACCTCGTAGATGTTCTGCACGATCATGAACGTCTCGCGCCCGGGGCCGCCGCCGGTCAGCAGATAGACCTCGTCGAAGATCTGGAAGCTCCGGATGAGAGCCAGCACGAGGACGACGGTCAGGGTCGGCATGATCAGCGGCAGCGTGATGCGCCAGAAGGCGCGCGCCGGCCGAGTCGCGTCCATTCTCGCGGCCTCGTAGAGGTCGGACGGGATCGCCTGAAGACCGGCAAGGAGAATGAGCATGTAGAATCCCATGTGGCTCCAGGTGAAGACGAAGACCAGCCAGAAGAACGGCCAGCCGGTGTTCGGCTGCACCAGCCAGTTGACCGGCCGATAGCGACCGAAATCGAAGACCGCGTCGAACTGGATCGAGATCAGGAGCGCCGCCGACAGGATGCCTGCGGCAATGATCGCGATGCGGGCAAGGCGCGATTCGCTTGACACGATCAGCACGAGGCCCAGCGCCAGCGCGCCGCCAAGCCAGAAGCTTCCGCCCAGTCCGATCAGGCTGAGCGGGTTTGCCCAGCCGAACAGGAGCGCAAGCAGCGCCCCGAAGATCGCGGTCCAGGCGAGTGACGGCGTGTCAGAGGATCGCAGGGCGCGTTCGCTCACGACCATCAGGACAACGGCAAGAAGCACTGTCACGACGATGTCGAATCCCGTCATGCCAGCCATGGTCGACAACTGGTCTCGCGTGCCGCCGATCATCTCGTTCAGCACGCCCTTTCGGTGCAGCACCCAGTTCCAGATGTTCGCAATGACGACAGGCGAAAGCATCACTGGGTAGAAGAACATGGCCCGCCAGAATCCGCGCCCGCGAATGTTCTTGTTCACGACCAATGCCGTCACAAGCGCCACGACGCAAAGGACAGGAACCTGGATCACGACGAACCAGAGGGTGTTGAACATTCCCGTCCAGAAACTGAAACCGGCATTGGAGCAGGTCCGGGGTTCGAAAATGGTCTCGCAACTGAAAATGTCGGCGTATTGCTGGAGCCCGACCCACGGCCGGTTGAAAAGCAGGATGGACGTGCCACCGGTAAACGAGACATAGAAGTTCAGGATCATCGGGACGAAGGTGAACAGCCCGAAAATCAGCATGTTCGGCAACAGGAGTGCATAGGGCACGCCGCCACGTCCCCAGATGCTTTGTGCGTATTCGACCGGAAACCCCACCAGGTCCATCAGGAATGACGGTGCCTGGACGAGCTTGTATCGGCGTCTCGTCAACAGCCAGACGCTTCCGCCTCCGATCCAGAGGACGCCGAGCATCATCATCAAGATGGCCGCTAGAGACATGTCGCCCTGCCCGGGAAGCCGGGGGCAGGCCTGCCCCCGGCAATCTTGACCGACGCCTTAGTTGTTGGCGTCGGCGTCAAGCTTCTCCTGGATCTTGGTCATGGCCTCGTCCAGCGAAAGCTCGCCGTTCATTGCCGCGCCGAGAAACTCGGTCGTTGCATTGTAGATGACAAAGCCGAACTTCGATCCCTGCAGCCTGTAGGCCTGCGGAGTCTGCTCGGCTGCCGCCGCAGCCATGGCGGTGAAGGCGTTCAGTCCGTCCGCGACCGCTTGCGATGCTCCGGCGCCGGCGTAGTCCAGGCCTTCGGCCTGAAGTTTCGCATGCGCTGGAATGGCGTAGGTGCGGAAATACCATTCGCGGGCCTGGGGTTCGGCGGCCATCCAGTCAATGAACCTTGCGGCGGCCTCTTCCTTGGCGGAATCGCCCGACTTGAAGGCCACGAGGCCCGCGCCGCCCGGCATGATGCCGCATCCCGCAGGCCCGCAAGGCACGGGCACGACCGCCCAGTCGAACTTGTCTCCGACGTTTTCCTGGACGTTGCGCGTGTTCCAGGATCCGGACATGTAGAACGGCACGTCCTCGTTGAAGAACATCTCGTTGCCGTTGGCGTATTTCGAGCCGGAGACTGCCGGCCAGATGTCGGCGGGCATCAGCCCGCTCTCATGCCAGTCCAGCATCTTCTGGCTGAACGTCCGGAACCCTTCGTCGACGATGAGCTTGCCGTCTCCGTCGAAATAGGCGGCTCCGTAGGACATCGCGGGGCCGGCCATGCGGTGGCCGGAGCGGTCCATGACCATGCCCGCATAGGATCCCGTGGCGTCCATCACGGCCTGCGTGGCGTCGGCCCAGTCGTCCCAGGTCGAGCCGGGCGCGGGAATGTCGACGCCGGCTTCCTCGAACATCGTCAGGTTCACGTAAGGTCCGGTCACCGTCATTTCCGTGTGATAGCCGTAGATGCCGTCGGGCTTGCCCGCACGATACCAAGGCAGAATCGCGCCGTAGGCGGCTTCCCAGGCACTCGCGTCCACGTAGGGCGTGAGATCCACGTAGTAGGGGTTCAGGCCGCCAAGGTTCGTGACGAACGCCATGTCCGGTCCGGTTCCGGCCTCGAGCTGGGTCGGCAGCTGTTCCCGGATCACGTTGTAGCCGACCTGGTTCAGCGTGATGGTGACGCCCGGATTTTCGGCTTGGTAGCGCTCGACCAATTCCGTCACGACCGGACCCTTGGCGTCCACGTCCGAGATCATGAGACTGAGATCGGCCGCGAAGGCCGCAGTCGCCATTGTCAGCGCCGAAGCGGTGCCAAAGAGCGCGGTTCCTGCCGCGCTCCCCAATTGAATCTTCATTTGCTTTCTCCCTGTTGGAACCACTGCATTGAGCGCAGCCGGTCGTGGAATTCTGCGAAAGGATTCAGGGAGCGTCAACACGTTACCGTACAGCACGGCGCGGCGTGCCGCTTCCGGTCTGCGCCCGTTTCCCTTCCGGCCGCGGGCAACGCCGCAGCCATCAGGCCGGAATCGCGCGCCGGTGAAGCGTTGCGGCGTCGGTTTCAGACCGCCGGTCGATGCGTGATCAGGCCGAACGGCTCGAACTGCCACTCATAGTCGAGAGGCACCCGATCGGTGGCGGCGGTTGCGCGCTTGAACTCGTACACCCGTTCGTGCGCGTCTTCCCGTGAGGCCACGATCAGGCACTGCGACAGGTGTCGTCCGCCGTCATAGAGGTCGACCAGCCCGCGCATGGCTTGCGAATTCTCGGCATCGACCGCGAACCCGCTTTCCCAGCAGCGCAGCACCGCGACGCACTTGTCGCCGGCGCGGACGTTCAGCCGGCCTCGCCTGCGCGAGGACCGCTTGCGCGCAAGTTCCAGGCCGTCGCGAACCTCTTTTGGCAAGAATTCGGACATAGGACATCACCCCGTCCTGGCACACTGTACCGATTCGTTCCCATGGGAAAGCTCTGGCGGCAAGGTGCCCGCGTGGATTGCGGACGAGGTTTCGGCATGGGATGGAAGATGTCCTGCGCATCTGCATCCTTTGTTCGGAGCAACCGTTCGCCAGGTCACCTTCGGCGACAAGGATATCGATCCGGTTGCCTGAATGGTGCAGGGAGTGCGCGAATTTCCGTGACATTGTGGGCGGATTTGCCCTAAACGCTGCCTGATGCCCGCGCGGCGAGCCAAATCCGCGGCAGGCATTGCAGAACTCACGTGTCCGAAAGGAAGGATGCCAAAATGAAGATGACCACCGAAGAAGTTTTCGTCAAAGTCCTCCAAAGGCATGGCATCCGCCACGCCTTCGGCATCATCGGATCGGCCTTCATGCCGATCTCGGATCTCTTCCCCAAGGCTGGCATCACGTTCTGGGACTGCGCGCACGAAGGGTCGGGCGGCATGATGGCGGACGGCTACACGCGTGCGTCAGGCAAGATGTCGATGATGATCGCGCAGAACGGGCCCGGGATCACCAATTTCGTGACTGCCGTGAAGACAGCCTACTGGAACCACTCGCCGCTCCTCCTGGTCACGCCGCAGGCGGCAAACAAGACCATCGGCCAGGGCGGATTCCAGGAAGTCGAGCAGATGAAGCTTTTCGAGGACATGGTTGCCTACCAGGAAGAGGTGCGTGACCCGTCCCGGGTGGCAGAGGTCCTTACCCGGGTCATTGCGCAGGCGAAACGCGCTTCGGCACCTGCTCAGGTGAACATTCCCCGGGACATGTGGACCCAGGTTGTCGACATCGATCTGCCCGAGCCGATTGAATTCGAGCGTTCGTCGGGAGGAGAGAACGCCGTGGCAGACGCTGCCGCTCTCCTGTCTTCGGCCCGGTTCCCCGTCATACTCAACGGCGCCGGCGTCGTGTTGTCGGAAGGCGGCATCGTCGCGTCCCGGGAACTGGCCGAACGGCTCGATGCTCCGGTCTGCGTTGGCTACCAGCACAACGACGCCTTTCCCGGCTCGCACCCGCTCTTCGCCGGACCGCTTGGATATAATGGCTCGAGAGCCGGCATGGAACTGATCAAGCAAGCCGATGTCGTGCTTGCATTGGGCACGAGGCTCAATCCGTTCTCCACATTGCCTGGCTATGGCCTCGACTACTGGCCGAAGAACGCGAAGATAATCCAGGTGGACATGAACCCCGACCGGATCGGGCTGACCAAGAAGGTCACCGTCGGCATCGTCGGTGACGCCGCCAAGGTCGCCAAGGGGATTCTGGCCCAGCTCTCAGATGCGGCAGGTGACGGCGGGCGCGAAGAGCGCCGGAACACGATCGCGACGACCAAGTCGGCATGGGCGCAGCGACTGGCCTCGATGGATCACGAAGACGACGACCCGGGCACGACCTGGAACGAGCGGGCACGTGCGGCCAAGCCCGACTGGATGAGCCCGCGCATGGCATGGAGAGCCATCCAGGCCGCCCTGCCGCGTGACGCGATCATCTCTTCGGACATCGGCAACAACTGTGCCATCGGCAACGCGTATCCGGATTTCGACGAAGGCCGGAAGTATCTGGCACCCGGCCTCTTCGGTCCCTGCGGCTACGGGCTCCCCGCCATCATCGGCGCCAAGATCGGCTGCCCGGACGTGCCCGTTGTGGGTTTCGCAGGCGACGGCGCCTTTGGCATCGCGGTGACCGAACTCACGGCCATCGGGCGCAGCGAATGGCCGCCGATCACCCAGATCGTCTTCCGAAACTACCAGTGGGGCGCGGAAAAGCGGAATTCAACCCTCTGGTACGATGACAATTTCGTCGGCACCGAGCTGGACGAGGAGGTTTCATATGCCGGAATCGCCAAGGCCTGCGGACTCAATGGCGTCGTGGCCTGGAACATGGAAGAACTCACTGCCACGCTGAACCAGGCGATCAAGGACCAGATGAACGGCGGCAAGACCACCTTGATCGAGGCAATGATCAACCAGGAACTCGGAGAGCCCTTCCGTCGGGACGCGATGAAGAGGCCGGTCGAGGTGGCAGGGATCGATGCCGCTGACATGGCTGCAGGGTAGACGTCGGGCGGCAAGGTCACGCTGTGCCTCGCGCGCGCCGCGTGCGCATCGGCAGCCTTGCACGCTCATGGCAATGGACGAAGGGGAGGAGCCATTGCAGGCAATGTCCATCCTGTTGATGCGGGACGCGGGCCGGCACACGGCAGTGCTCACGCATCTTGGTGCTGTCGCATGGCGCCTTCAGGCAGGGATTCCGGTTAGGCGCCGAGCGCGATCGAGATGACGGTGGCCGCAACGATGTCATCCACGCGCGCGCCTCGGCTCAAGTCGCAGACCGGCTTTCGAAAGCCTTGCAAGACCGGCCCTATGGCCTGCGCCCCGGCAAGTTCCTGCGCGAGCTTGTATCCGATGTTGCCTGCGTCAAGGGAAGGGAAGACCAGGACGTTGGCATCTCCGGCCCCTGATCCCTTGCGCCC
>VXPN01000244.1 GCA_009839535.1 Boseongicola sp. SB0662_bin_57
TTTCCTGATCCGGGCCAAGCCAAGGACCAAAGACGGTCAGCTGTTCGGCGCCTGCACTGCCCGTGGCCAGTGCCATCACGGCCGCGCTGGCAAGTAGTGATCTGTTCATGAAGCTCTCCCTATATCCGAACCCGAAGGCCCGTTCGATGGTTGTCGCGCTGAGATTCTCAAAGCGCTTTGGATAGCACAACATCCCCGACATTTTTCCTCATGTCAACGTGAATCTTGACAAATATTTATCTTTGACAATTTGCTGCCGTTTCGTATTCTCTCGCAGAACTTGAAACCGCTTTGAACAATGAACCTGAAGGAATTCTCACACCGAATCGGGCTTTCTCCCACGACCGTCAGCCGTGCTCTGAACGGGTATCCTGAAGTCAGCGAGAGAACCCGGCGGAAGGTCCTGGAGTCCGCGGAACGGCTCGGCTACACCCCGAATTCCCGAGCGGCGCGCCTGGCAACGGGCCGTGCCATGACGATCGGCCACATCCTGCCCCTGTCGAAGGAGCACGAAATGGTGAATCCGATCTTCTCGGACTTCATCGCAGGTGCAGGCGAACAGTATTCCAGGTCCGGCTACGACCTTTCGCTCTCCGTCGTGCGGGACGAAGACGAAGCGGAAGCCTACCGGGATCTCGCCACGCGCGGCGTGGTCGATGGCGTCGTGATCCATGGTCCCAAGGTGGAAGACCCCCGTATCCGCCTGCTCGGCGATCTCGGCCTGCCCTTCGTCGTTCACGGAAGGTCAAGCAGGGTACACGGCGAATACAACTGGGTCGATGTCAACAACCGGCGCGCGTTCTCGCGCGCGACGGAATTCCTGCTTGACCTCGGGCACCGCAGGATCGGCCTGATCAACGGGCTTGACGGAATGGACTTTGCCACCCGCCGGCTGAACGGATACAGTGACGCGCTTGAGGCACGCGGCATTGCCCGGGATCCGGAACTGGTCTTCAGTGGCGAGATGACTGAAAACTACGGCTTCGCCACGACCTTGCAGATGCTCGATTCGCGCAACCCGCCGACGGCGTTCCTGATATCGTCGATCATCCCTGCGATGGGAGCCCGGAGAGCGCTTCACGATCGCGGCATCGGCCTCGGAGATGAGGTGTCCGTCGTGATCCATGACGACGACCTGTCCTATTTCCGGAATGACGGAGACGTTCCGATCTTCACCGCCACGCGTTCCTCGGTCCGGGAAGCGGGGCGTCTTTGCGCCGATATCCTTCTCGACTCGATCCGCGACGCCCAGGGCGAACGTCGACATGTTCTTCTCGAGGCGGATCTCACGGTGGGACAATCGACCGGCCCGGCGCCGGCAATGCGTCACTTGCTTGGCCGTGACCAGGCCGATGCCCCTCGCGGCCTGGCACGCTGACCTGGTTCCTTTGCTTGCAGCGGTGCATGCGGCTGATCGGGCGAGTTGAGCCATTTGAGGCTGGAATCGGTTGGCCGCTCAGGGCCCCCTCGATGAACGGGAGAGTCAGACAGGCTTGTGACAGCTTCAGCGAGTAACCTGCGCCGAAATCCCCTCGCCCCAGGCCGGCGATCATTGGAGGAGCGCACGCATGCAGGTTACCGGACTGCTGCACGGGTCCAGATTGCTGAAGCACGTGGATTTCCCTTGCCCGGAAGTGCTGGGGCCCGGCGCGAGCGAAGACGAAATCCAGGCGTTGATCGAAAGGCACGGGCCGGTCTTCGTAAAACCCGTCTTCAAGGGCGGCGTCGGGAAAAAGGGCAAGGCAGGTCTTGTCGCCAGGGCGCGCGACCTGAAGTCGGCGCTGGCCGAAAAGGAGCGGCTCTATTTCGCGACGCATCGGCATGGCAATGCCGTCGCAAAGGCCAACGGCGTGACCTTCGAGGCGGGCGTGCCAGCTGAGCACGAGGTGTACTTCTCGATCACGGACGACAGCCGCTTTCGCGCGCCGACGATGACCCTGACCCATCGCGGCGGCGTCGATATCGAGGAACTCGGCAAGGACGAGATCGCGACCGTCCCGTTCGACGCACTGACCGGGCTGAAAGCCTTTGTCGTCGCGAACGCGCTCTCGGACATCAGAGCGCCGAAGGAAATCATCTCGCCGCTGGTTCAGCAATTGCCGAAGCTCTGGGAGCTGATGCACCACTACGGCATGACCACGCTGGAGCTGAATCCGATCAGGATGCAGGCTGGCAGGAACGGTCGGCTTGCGCCGGTTGCCTGCGACTTCAAATGCGGGTTCGACAGGGACGATCCCCGAATGTTGCGCCTGGGGCTCCCGGATCAGCTCTTCGCGTCCGACATTTCGGCGTTTGAACAGGAAGTGAACCAGCTCCGCACCCACCAGGGACAGTCGGACGTGTTCGTGATCAACGAAGGCGGCACCATTCTGGCGCCGACCTTTGGCGGCGGTGCAAACAGCCTTGTGACCGAAGTGCTTGGGGATGCGGCGACAATCTCTTCGGATTTCGGCGGCAATCCGCCCTACGAGAAGATGAAGGCCGTGGCTTCGATCTGTTACAAGCACTTCCTGCCGCAGGCGAACGTGCTCTTCATCATCGGCGGCAAGTCGAACAACACCGACATCCTGGAGACCTTCCGGGGCATGGGAGATGCCCTGCGCGAGCACTTTGCAGCGCACGGCCCGGTGCCGCTCTATGTTGTCGCGGGGCGAGGCGGCCCAAACCTCGTGCGCGGCTTTGGCAACCTCGCCGACACGCTGGACAGCCTCGGCCTGCCATACCGGTTCTTCGGATTCGACAGCGCAATCTCCGAAGTCGTGAACTACGCCAAGCAGGTCGATCAATGGATGCGCGACGGCGGCCGGGAGGAGATTGCCCGGCTCCTGGGAATTTCCGCTGCGGCCCGAGAGGGAGAAAGAAAGTGCACAAGCAAGGCATAGAGGGCTTTCCGTACTACCTGGGCATTCGATCGCTGAGCGAGATCGCGACGCGCGAAGATCGAGTCTGCGTACTGAACATACTCGGCGGCGAATCCCGGCAGGTCACGCCAACCAGCCATGCGTTTTCGGGCGGGAACGTCGTGTTCGGCACCTCGCCCGGTCGCGCAGGCAGCGCGCTGAGGACGCCTGCCGGCGACATTCCGGTCTTCAACAACGTGCGCGAAGGGCTGGATGCCGGCCATGCCTTCAACGTTGGCGTGGTCTACCTGCCGCCCTCGGGCGTGCGCGACGGGGTGGCGGAACTTGTCCGTGTCAATGAGCGCCTCGCCAAGATCGTCATCATCACCGAAAAGATCGCGGTCCACGACGCGCGAGAAATCCGGGCAATGGCGCAGGCGAACGGGATCGACGTCGTCGGGGGAAACTGCCTCGGGGTCGCGGACAGCTGGAACCGTGTCCGCATCGGCGGGGCGCTTGGCGGGGATCACCCCGAGGAGTCGCTCCTGAAGGGTTCAATCTCGATCTTCTCCAATTCCGGTGGCTTCACGACCACCATCGCCCAGTATCTCGCCACGGAAGGCTGGGGCACGACAACGCTGATCTCATCAGGCAAGGACGTCTACATTCATTATTCCGCGCGCGACTTCGCGCACGCGCTGAAAGCCGACGAAAGGACCAAGGCAGCCGTGCTGTACGTGGAACCCGGCGGCTACTACGAGCACGCCGTGGACTTCGGCAAGCCCGTCGTTGCATGCGTGGTGGGGCGCTGGAAATCCAGGCTGACCCGCGCGGTCGGGCACGCTGGCGCGATGGCCGGCAGCGGCGACAGAGCCGAGGACAAGGAACGCTGGTTCATCGAGGCGTTTGGCGTCGACGGGCTGTATGCACCGGACAATCCTGCAGTCTCGGCAAGGGGCGCTGTCGTGACAAACATCGCCGACATTCCGGCAGCGCTCACCGCCGTGATGAGGCTCTCCGGAATTGAACCCGACTTTGACTCGACTGGAAGCCTGTCCCTGAAGCCCTGGCTCGCGAACGACAGGGGCCTTGCGCTGCCAGCCAACCTGTCCCTGCCGCCTGTTCGCGCCATGACCCCCTACGACGGCCAGATCGCCGCGCTCAAGGACCAGGTCGGCGCGGTTGTTGCGCGCCAGAACATGAAGGACAGGTCCGGAGCATCGGTGATGGATCCGAAGTCTCAGGTGACGAGCGTGCACGGACATTCCGTGCTTGATCTGGCACTTGAACCGCTCGAGGCAAATTTCGCGCTGCCACTTGTCCACGAGATTGCGACCGAAAACGACCGCGCGCTGCTGGACATAGCGGTCGCTGCCGAGGTCAACCTGGTCGGTGACCCGATCCTGGCGGCGGCAGACGCTGCCCGGGAAGCCGGCAATGCGCCGAACGCCGTGATGGCTGCCGCGGCGGCCATCGTCGGACCGAACAGGGTCGAACGGGCGTTGGCCTGCACGGACGCACTGATTGAGCTGTTCTCCCGTTCGGGGCTCCTGGACGGCTCCGACGAGACGTTCGACACGGGCGCCATTGCCGTCAACGAAGATGCCCGCGCCCTGTTCCTGGCCGGGGCGGAGGATGCCGACGATCCTCGACCAGAAGCCATGCTCGCCGCAGTGAAGGCCCGGGGCGGAGAATCGGCATTCCTGAAATTCCTGTGCACGTTGAACGGACGCCTGAATCGCGATGCGATCCTTGCCGCGATCGCCCTGACAATCTCCTGGAGCCCGCTGATGAGAAAGCGGATCACCGCACTGACGGCACGGACGCTGCCGTGGTACCTGCGGCTCTACGGCGTCATGGTCGGCGCGACAATCCCCGGCAGGCGCCACCAGCCCGGCTCCCTCTGCGGCATCCCCCGCGAAGAGCGTTACTCGAAATGGACCATGGCGGATCTCTGCTTTCTGGCCGTGACCGGCAAGAGACCGACCGTTGAGGAGGCCCTGCCGCTGCAGATTCTTGTCGGTCTTCTGATCTCTAACGGCCCGGGCGCGATTTCGGCCCAAGGCGCGAAGGGTGCCGTCGCGGCAGACGGGCCCCAGACACCGGAGCGCGTCCAGATCAACAAGGCGATGCTCGGCTTTCTCAGCCATTGCGGCTACAGCCACGGCGGCAACGGCTATGAAGGGATGGCCTTCCTTCTGGAGCAATTCGAAGGCAAGGGCTTGAAGGACCCAACCGACCCGGATCACGGGCTTGACCTGAAGAAGATGGCTCGCGACTTCGCGACCGGCTACCAACGCGCCAAGGCCGACGCGAAGGAAGTCGGTGCAGAGGTGCGGGCGCTTCCCGGAATCCACCATCCCGTCTTCAAGGGCCAGCCTGTCAATTTCGACCCTCGAGAGCGGTTCATTGCCCAATTCCTGGCGAAGCGCGGGGACTACAATGTCTTCCACGCCTTCTATCGTGAACTGGTTCAGGCGCTCTACGATGCCGGTGCCAGCCGCTACGTGTTCTGCGTCAACGTCGACGCCGTCATCGCGGCGCTTCTGCTTGCGCTGCTCTGGAAGGACTTCCGGTCGGGATCGCTCTCACGGCGCGATCTCGAAAATGCGGCATTCACCGTGTTCCTCCATGGTCGCATGATCGGTTCAGCGGCAGAGATTGATGATCATCTGAACCGGGGGCGAAACATGGACACTCGCACACCGGCATCAGCGTGCGCACATGTCGTCTGATGCTGGTCCCCCGGCGGAACAACCAGGGCATCCGCGCCGTTGCCATTCCCGCTGGCGCGAATCTGGCGGAGGACATCTTTGGCGGCGGGCTGATGTCGCAGATGGACCTGGCCGCGGGGACACTGGCGGCACTCACGTCGAGAGGCCGACGTGCAACCGTTGCCGTTGGCGCAATGAAGTTTCGCCGTCCCGTGAGAGCCGGATCCGAGGTGTCCCTGCACGCATCAGTGGAGGCCATCGGGCGCACGTCAATGCGGATCCATGCCGAAGCCTGGCGTCGTGAGCGGCACGGCAAGGCCTGCGAACAGGTCGCGGAAGCGACGTCCACGTTCGTCGCGCTGGACACAGGGGGCAAGCCAACGCTATTCGGCTGATTCGCGGTCCCTGTCCTTTGGGAAAGCTGCCTGCCAACGTGCAACGAATTCCCTTCGCTTGTGCTGGTCCAGTCCAACCAGGAGCGCGAGCGACAGCGGAATCGGCCGCAGGCTGACATCGGGATTTTCGGGCAATCGCATCGCGGGATGCACGCCCTCGTTCGTGTCAACGATCAGATTGGCCGACCGCAAAGCGGACCGACCAGGCTCGGAAAGCAGGAAGTCAATGAACTTTCCCGCCAGTTCCGGCATCGTGGCATGCCGGGGAATCAGTGCCGCACGGGCCAGAACCAACGTGTAGTCGTCAGGTGCGACAACGACGATGTCCGGGTTCTTGTCTGCGCGGGCCAGCGCATAGGAGCCCAGAACATTGTAGGCTACCAGGTAGTCGCCGCTGGCGACGCCATCGATGATCGCGGCCGAACAGCAGGTTGCGACGGCACCACTCCTGCCGAAGGCCTCGATGAGACGGCCGAAAGTCGTCGCCTGCTGCGAGTCGGCAAAGGCAAACAGGTAGCCCAGCCCCGATGCCTCGATGTCATAGGTCGCGACACGCCCGCGAAACGCGCTGTCTTCGGGTCGGAGCAAGTCAATCAGGTCGAAGCGAGACCTGGGCGCTTGGGCACTGCCGATCGTGTTCCTGTTGTAGACGATTGCCGCCGGCTCCCAGGTTATTCCGAAGACCTCGTCGCGCCAGTTCGAAACTGTTGGCAGCTTCGCCGTTTCGTCGGATCGATAAGGAACGGCGCAGCCGTCATTCGCGAGCTTGACCTGCTGGTCGATCGACGAACTGACGACGAGATCCGCCGCCACGGAGGTGGACCGGCAATCTGCCTCAGTCGCCAGATACAGATCGTTGGACGCCCACTGTTCGTAATCGATCCGGGTTCCGTCCGAGCGTGTCACAAACGTCTGAAGAACAGGCTCGAAGAGGGCGATATCGGTCGTGCCACGCACCGTCAAATGCACTTCCGCCTGCATCGGCCCGTAGGATCTTGTCGCCTCGGGCATCGGTTCGCATACAGCGGCGTTTCCCAAGAGGGCCAAGCCAAGTGCCAGTCCGTCGAATCGTCTCATCCCGCGTCTTCCGGCATCATTGGCAGTTCCAGGAACACCTCGAATTCCGTTTCAGAAGGCCGTTCAATTCTCATTTTCCCTTCATGCGCCTCGCATACGGCGTTCACGATGGCCAGGCCCAGGCCCGCGCTCGTCGCGGAAACCCCTGCATTCCTGGTGAACCGTGATCCTGCATTCGGCCACATCGCCTCCGGGATTCCGGTTCCCCGATCGCGAACACCAATGCACGCGCGCCCGTCCTCTTTCCGAGCGAACACCGTGATTGGCGGCTGGCCATGGTTCAACGCGTTGTTGATCAAGTTCTTGCAGGCTTCGGCCAGCGAGAACGCGTCGCCATTGCAGATCACCGGCGCCTCGGGCAACGCCAGACGGATCGCCCGATCCACATTGGACATGGACTGATCCGTCTCCTCGACCGCGTCGGCAGCGACAGTTCGCAGATCCACTGGCGTCAAATCAACAGTGTCGGCGCGATGAATGATCAGGGCATGGCTGAGCAGCTGGTCGGTGAGACGGCTGAGATTCCTGGATCTTTCGTGAATTCTCCCGACAATTCTGAGGGTTCGTTCCCGATCGGTCTCATCGGCGGCAAGTTCAGCCTGGACGCGGAGCGCTGCAATGGGCGTTCGGAGCTGGTGAGAGGCGTCGGCGATCAGCGTCCGCATCACATGGAGTTGCCGATCGATCCGGGCGATGAAGCGGTTCAACGCATGCACGAGGCTGCTGATTTCCTGTGGAACGTTCACGTCCACGGGTGTCAGGTCCTTGCTCGACCGCGCAGCGATATCGCGTTCAATGCGATGCAGCGGACTCAATGCGGACTGAACCGCAAGCGCGGCCAACGCCGACATGACAACGCCAATTGCGGCAACCGCGATCAGCGCGTTTTGCGTGATCTGCTGCGCAAGTTCGCGTCGCGCCTCGGTGGTCTGGCCAATGATCACGTCGACCGACCCGAAAAACGACCGTTCAGCGAACTGGCGGGTGACGCGCGCGAACCGCGCGGTCTCGCCGGCGAAACTGTCGGTGAAGAAGGTGCTGCCACTGACTGAAGGCGCCGCGATGTCATAGCCGGTGATCAAGGTGCCGTCATCGCCGAACACGCCGTATACGACCCGGTCGCGCGGGGCGAGCGACAAGAGCTCGAAGGCCGAGACGGGAATGTCCACGACAACCTCTCCGTCGCGAAGCCAAAGGGAGCCTGCAATCTGGTTCGCCGCACCGATGAGGAGGCGGTCAAATGACTGCTGGGCGGCGTTGCGGCCATAGGCGAAAGCGGCGAAGGCGACGGCGACGCACCCGATGGCGAGAACCAGGATGATTCCGGCGGCAAGCCGAAATCGCAAGGAGCTGGAAAACCGCGGACGTATCGCCGAATCAGTCATCATTGATCAACTGATAACCGAGTCCGCGCAAAGTCTTGATGGAGACCCGGCTTTCGCAGAGCTTCTTTCGCAAGCGGCCAACGTACAGTTCCACGGCGTTCAAGTTCACGTCCCCGTCGTTGAACGAATACATGCAGTCAAAGATCCTCTCCTTCGGAACCACCCTCTCGCGATTGATCAAGAGGACTTCCAGCAGGTTGAACTCCCGTCGAGCAAGCGAGATGGGCTTGCCAGACACAGCGACCGTAAGTCCTGCAGGATCGAACACGATGTCGCCGAATTCGATGATGCCCGAACGGTCGTGATCCTGGCGGCGGAGCATCGCGCGAACCCGCGCGTGCAGTTCGCGTAAATCGAAGGGCTTCACAAGGTAGTCGTCCGCACCCTTGTCCAAGGCGGCGACCCGGTCCTCGATGTCAGCTCGGGCGGTCAGCATCAGGATCGGCGCCCGGCTGCCTCGGTCACGCGCGGACCGGAGGACTTCCGTTCCCAAACCGTCCGGCAGGCCGATATCAAGAAGAATGACGTCGTACTCTTGAACCGCAATGGCACTCTTGGCCTCGTCGACCGATGCCACCATGTCAACTGCATCGCCGCGCCGCTCAAAGCTGGCAACAATTGCATCCGCGACGTCTTCGGTGTCTTCAACCAACAGCAGCCGCATGTTCGCAACGGTCCTTCCAATCACGAACGAGTCTCTTGCAAGACTCGATGCCGATTTCAGCGTGAACGTGCCCACTTTTAGATACCGGTTCGACCCCGTATTTCAACCCTGCGAATGTTGTTCGATTTGACGGTCAAGCCCGGACGTCCGTTGCCGGATGATTCGTCAGGAACCGAGTCCGCCGCCATCGCCCTGGCTGATGAATCCGACCCTCATCCGACAGTTTCGCGACAGTTTCAGCCACTATTGTACCTGCGTCTGTGGGCGAGGTTCGCCCTGCAGGCAAACGACAATTCGTGGAGGAAAACATGACGAGATTGAAACTGGGCCGTCGTGCCGTGATCGCAACCGTCGCCGCCTTTGGTCTTGCCGGACCAGCCGCGGCGGACGGACATCAGGTCTTGGACAGCGTCCACTTCCTGATCCCTGGCGGCGCCGGCGGCGGCTGGGACGGGACGGCTCGCGGCACGGGCGAAGCGCTGACCAAGGCAGGCCTGGTGGGAATGGCATCCTACGAGAACATGTCTGGCGGCGGCGGCGGCAAGGCCATCGGATTCCTGATCGAGAATGCCGACAGCAACCACGGCACGCTCATGGTCAACTCGACCCCAATCGTGATCCGCTCGCTAACCGGAGTCTTCCCGCACAACTTCCGGGACCTGACACTGGTCTCGGGCACGATCGGGGACTACGCCGCGATCGTCGTCGGCAAGGACAGCCCGATAAACTCGATGGCTGACCTGATTGCCGCCTATGACGCCGATCCAGGCGCGACCGCCATCGGCGGCGGCTCGGTCCCGGGCGGCATGGACCACCTTGTGGCCGCCATGGTGATGGAGGCGGCGGGCAAGGATGCGCTTGGCGTGAAGTACATCCCCTACGACGCCGGCGGCAAGGCCATGGCAGCGCTGCTGTCAGGCGAAATCTCTGCCCTTTCGACCGGGTTCTCGGAGGCCGTCGATCTGGCGAATGCCGGCGAAGTGAAGATCATCGGCGTGACGTCGGAAGAGCGCGTGGACGCGGCCCCCGATGCGAAGACCATGACAGAACAGGGCATCGACACCACGTTCGTCAATTGGCGCGGCTTCTTCGCGGCCCCCGGCCTTCCGGCCGAAAAGCTGGCCATGTACCAGGACGCCATCGCCAAGATGTACGACACGCCCGAGTGGGAAGAGGTTCGCGCTCGCAACGGCTGGGTCAACATTCACAACTCAGGCGGCGACTTCAGAGCCTTCCTGGAAGAGCAGGAAAAGGTCATCGGTGACCTGATGAGGAAGCTCGGCTTCCTTTGACAAACCAGGTGGTGGAGCGAATGCTCGCTCCGCCACGCCACTGAATGAGGAGGGAGCGACATGGCCTTGGATCGTTGGATCGCACTTGTTCTGCTGGGCATCTGCATGGCCTACGGATATGCCGCCTGGTTCACCATGGATGCCAGTCTTGCCCCGTTCATGAAACGGAACCCGATATGGCCCAGCACCTTCCCGAAAGTGCTGTCCGTCCTGGCGATCATCACGACACTTGTCATCCTCTTGGGCCTTGAGAAATCCGAACCGAAGGAAGCCGACATCGATTACCGCCGCCTGGGCGACTATCATCTCGGTCAGGCGATTCTGCTTCTCGCGCTGATGGTTGCCTATGCGCTCTGCCTGCGCCCTTTGGGTTTTCTGATCTCGACCTCCGCCCTCCTGGTCCTCGGCTCCTTCATCCTCGGCGAGCGCAAGTGGCACGTCATGCTGCCCGTTGCCCTGATTGCCACAGTGGCGGTCTGGTATCTCGTCCAGGGAGTCCTTGGCATCTACATGCGCCCACTGCCCGGATTTTTGGGAGGCTGACATGCTTGAGGGACTCCTGATTGGCCTGCAAACGGCATTCTCCATCCAGAACCTCTTGATGGTCATCGGCGGTTGCCTCATCGGTACGTTCATCGGCATGCTTCCGGGTCTTGGGCCGATGTCGATCATCGCCATCATGATCCCCGTCGCCATCTCGATGGGTGATCCCTCCGCAGCGCTGATCCTCTTGGCGGGCGTTTACTACGGCGCGATCTTCGGCGGTTCGACCTCGTCAATCCTCCTGAATGCACCTGGTGTCGCGGGAACCGTCGCATCCAGTTTCGACGGCTATCCCATGGCGCGCCAGGGAAAGGCAGGAAAGGCACTGACCGTCGCCGCCATCGCGAGCTTCGCAGGTGGCACTGTCGGCGCGCTTCTGCTCATGATCTTCGCGCCTGCCCTGTCTTCCGTGGCGCTCCTGTTCCATTCGGCCGAGTATTTTGCGCTGATGGTTGTCGGTCTCTCCGCCATCGCCGCCTTTGCAGGCACGGGTCAGGTTGCCAAGGCAATAGTCATGACGATTCTCGGCCTGATCATGGCAACGGTCGGCGAAGGCGCCCTGTTCAACTTGCCGCGCTTTACGATGGGAATCCTGGACCTGCAGTCGGGCTTCGGCTTCATCACGCTCGCCATGGCCATGTTTGCCCTGCCGGAAGCGCTGTTCCTCGTCCTGAAGCCGAAGGACCTTCAGGGCGACGACGGTGCGATCAAGGACCTGCGGATCACCGGCGCCGAGGCAAGGGCCATTGCGCCCGTCATCGGACGTCAGTCCTTGCAAGGCTTCTTCATCGGCGTCCTGCCCGGCGCCGGCGCCACCATTGCAAGCTTTCTCGGCTATGCCGTGGAGCGCAACATCGCCCCCAAGAAAGAGCAGGACGAATTCGGGAAAGGTTCCGTCAAGGGTCTCGCAGCTCCCGAAACAGCGAACAACGCCGCCTGCACGGGGTCGTTCGTACCTCTTTTGACACTGGGCATCCCCGGTTCTGGCACGACGGCCATTCTCCTCGGCGCGCTCATCGCATTGAACGTGACGCCCGGGCCGCGCCTGATGCTGGACGAGCCCCAGATTTTCTGGGCCGTCATCATGTCAATGTTCATCGGCAACCTGATCTTGCTGATTCTCAACCTGCCGCTCATCCCCTACATCGCCAAGGTCCTGGCCGTGCCACGCAACTACCTGATCCCATTCATCTTGTTCTTCACATTGATGGGCGCATACATCGGTCAGAACAACGCAACCGAGCTTCTGATCCTGGTTGGCTTCGGCATCTGCGCGACCGCCCTGAAATTCGCGGACTACCCTCTCGCTCCACTTCTGATCGGGTTCATCCTCGGCGCGATGATGGAAAACAACTTTGCACGTTCGATGCAGCTCTATGACGGCATCTCCTTCATCTGGGAGCGACCGATGACACTGGGTCTCTTGGCAATTGCCGTCTTTCTCGTTGTCCTTCCAAGCTATCGTGCGCGTCGCGCGAAAGCGCACAAGGATGGCGTTGCAGAAGGGGATTGACCGTCACGGTTCGCAAGGTTGCATGCCGCCTTGCCATGCCTCGATGTCGGAACGCCAATTCCGGGCGGTCAAGGGGCGCGTGATGTGCGCCACGAGGTGTCCCGCACCGGTCGATTGTCAGAGCGGCACGTTCAGGAAACGGGCATCGATTGCGTCGCCATGCCACGTTCGGAACCGGCCAGGCCGAGGACGCTCTGCGCGGACGCGAAACCGACTGGACGAAAGAAGGCGCTGGCAGGGCTGCGAACTGCCGGCGGGCATCGACGCCGTGTTCCAGTCGCCAAGCTCCGAACCCGACCTTCGGTCAGTCCGCCACCGGCCGCTCAGGCGTTTCGGCGGCCTCAAGTACATCAACGTCATCGCCCGCTGTCTCGCGCAGACGATCCGGAACAGGCCAGGAGCGGGCGTGATTAACGATTGTCTGCCCACGATCCGGCACGGGCCTGGAAGGCCAGCAGCAAGTCATGGCAACAGCGCAGGCTCCCTTGGGCAAAGCCACGCCTGTCTGCAATTCCGCGACCGCCAGCCTGCCGGGAGGGCCTTTCGCGACTTCGCAGTCATCCACGCCGATCCCCGAGGAAGCCGCAGGTCCATGGACTGCCGGATCAAGGATTGGCAGGCCATCAGCGTCAATTGCCGTCTTGACGGCCGCCCAACGGCATGATCTCAAAGGAAAAATTATGACCACCAGACTCGGATGAGTTTCCCCGGAGGCAATCAGGACAGCTGGGCAATGCCGGAACACAGGGACAGAATGTCGCTCGTCGCCGATGTCGGCGGAACGAATTCGCGAGTGGCCCTTGCCGAAGGGCACGCGCTCCGGAAGAATTCCGTTCGGAAATTCCGAAACTCAGAGTTCGAGAGCCTTGAATCCCTCTTGCGGCGGTATGAAGACGACGTAGGCCTCGTGTGCGACGCCGTCGCCGTCGCGATCGCCGGACCCGTTCAGGACGGACGTGGCACGCTGACCAATCTGGACTGGACGGTTGAGCGCGAGGCTCTCTCTAGCGTCATCGGCGCGCAAACCGTGTCCGTGCTCAACGACCTGCAGGCGCAGGCTCACGCCCTTCACGTGATTCCGCACGGTCACCTCACGCCAATCATTGCCGTTGAGGCCAAGGAGACCAGCTCCCGCAGGCTGGTGGTCGGCATCGGCACCGGCTTCAATTCCGCACTTGCCGTCCCGAACGGCCCGGGCTTGATGGTGACGCCTTCCGAAAGCGGCCATGCCCTCTTGCGAGCCAGCAATTCCGAAGACCAGGAATTCGCAGCATTCGTTGCTGAGTCCACCGGGTTTGCCTCGGTGGAGGATGCGTTGTCAGGCAGAGGCATCGAGAACATCGATGCCTGGCAAGCGTCCAGGCGCGGCGCGCGCAAGTCCAGGTCAGCCACGGAAGTCCTGAAGCACTTCGAGGACGGTGACGTCTTCGCAAAAAGAACCCTCGAGACATTTGTCCGGATCTTGGGGTCGGTGTGCGGGGACCTGGCCTTGATTCACCTGCCGTTCAGCGGGATCTACCTTGTCGGAGGCGTGGCTCGCGCAGTGGCTCCCTATCTTCGGGATACCGGATTTGTGGAGAGCTTCCGCAGCAAGGGCCGGTTCTCCAAGTTCATGGAGCAGTTTCCGGTCTGTGTTGTCGACGACGACTTTGCAGCGCTGTCAGGCCTGGCGGTTCATCTGGACGACCTGCGCTACGGGTAGCGCACGGGACGCACCACATTCGGGACTCGAGTTGCGTCGCGCAAGCTCGCGCCAGACCGACTCCGTGGTGACAAGCCGCCGGAATGCCGCCAAAGCCTCACGCGCATGAGCGTATCGACCGAGCGGGGACGCTTATGCATCCCGCCCGGTCGCCAATTCCGGGTCACGCCTCCAGTTCGGCGTCCCAATACAGGAAATCGAACCAGGTCTCGTGCAGGTGATTTGGCGGAAATTGCCTGCCTTGGTTCCGCAGCTTGACCGCATCGGGCCGCTGCGGTTTACGACGCAGCGACATGCCTGCCTGTGCAAGCGAGCTCGCGCCCTTGCGAAGGTTGCACTTCGCGCAGGCCGCTACCACGTTCTCCCAGCTCGTCTTGCCGCCGCGAGACCGGGGAATGACATGATCGAAAGTCAGCTCGCCCCGGGCGCCGCAGTACTGGCACCGGAACCCGTCGCGAAGAAACAGGTTGAACCGCGTGAAGGCCACCCGCTTCTGCGGGTGAACATAGTCCTTCAGGACGACCACGGACGGGATGTGGATTTCCGTGGACGGACTGCGGACGACCTCTTCGTATCGCGCCAGGACGTCCACCCGTTGCAGCCACACGGCCTTGACCGCTTCCTGCCAAGGCCACAGGGACAGCGGAAAATAGCTCAGCGGCCTGTAGTCGGCGTTCAGCACCAATGCAGGATGATGCCTGAGGCCCCTCGGCTCCCGCACGAAACTTGTTCTGAAATTTCCACTCATTGCCGTTTCACCCGTATCCCGGCGCCACGCAAGCCCCTTCCACATGCGGCCCGATTTCCGGGCGACTATATATGGCGGTACCCGCGTGGCAAGCCCCATGAATGTTGGGTGCCGTTGCAGGGGCATGCGACAGGAACGTGACAGGTTTTCCACAGACTTGTCCACAGCCCCTGCCCGTCAGGATTCGGTCGATTCGATGCCGATCCGCTTTCGAACGAAATTCAGCGCCACCGAGAGCCCGTCGGGCGAAATGCCGTGCCCTGTCCCCTCCATCACGTGGCTTGAGACCTCGAATCCCGCAGCCTGCAGCGCTTCCGTCGCCGCGCCAAGCTCGGCAAAGGGAACCACCTCGTCGACATCCCCGTGAACGAGCAATGCCGGCGGCCGTGACTTCGCCTCGTCGGCGATGCAGCCCGGAAACATCAACCGGCCAGAAAACGCCACGATCCCGGCAACGGGATCGACCCGCCTTGGAGCGACATGCAGGCTCATCATCGTGCCTTGGCTGAATCCGAAGAGCACCAAGCGACCGGGGTCGAGGCCTTCGTCCGCCAGGAGCTTGTCAATGAACGCATCAAGCAGCTTCGCGGACCGAACCAGTTCTTCGACCATCGCGGCTTCGGTCGACCCGTCCAGCCACGGGATGGGAAACCACTGATAGCCCATCGGATTTGCCGTTGATCGTGTCGGCGCATCGACGGCCACGAAGACGGTGTCTGGCAGCATCGGCGCAACGTGTTCGCCGATTCCGAGCAAGTCCGCACCGTCCGCTCCATATCCGTGAAGGAACAGCACGAGCGAGCTGTCCTTGCCGGAGGCGCTGCCCCGGCGCTTGCACTTCAGGTCGCTCATCGGATTCCTTCCCTTTGCTTCTCGGCCCGGTAATAGGCCCAGAGCAGTCGCGCGGCGACGCCTCGCCAGGGCGACCACGCCTCCGCCATCTGCCGCAATTCGCGTTCCGTGGGCCTTTCCGGCTTCTCGAACAGAATGCGCGCCGCTTCCTGAAGCGCAAGGTCGCCGGGCGCGAAGACGTCGGCACGGCCAAGCGAGAACATCGCGTAGATCTCGGCCGTCCAGCGTCCTATTCCGGGCACCTGAACGAGTGTCTCGATGACCTCGTCCGTAGGCTTCTCTCGCAACCGGCTGAAACGGACGCCCGACGTTGCAAGTTCACGGGCGTAGCGCATTTTCTGTTGTGACAGGCCGCATGCCCTGAGTTCGTCGTCGCTGGCCGCGACTATCTTGCGCGGGCCGGTCAGCCCGGCGGACTTCAGCCGCCCCCAGATCGCGTCGGCCGCCGCCACGGAGACCTGCTGGCTGACGATGGCGCCAAGAAGGGGCGCAAATCCGTCCTTGCGCCGCCGAAGCGGCAGCGGCCCGGTGATGGCCAAGGCCCTGCGAAACCGCGGCTCACACCTTGAAAGGTAGTCGGCTCCCTCGGCAACGCAGGCAGGGGTCTCGATGATGCGGCCTATTCCCTCTGGCACGATGTCCTCCCGAACGGCGCGCGGACGGTAGTTGCAGCAGCGCGAAAACGGAAGCCCCGACCTTGCCGGCACCGACGGAACGGAGTACCGGACTTCCATGCCGGAGACATCGGTCCTTTCCAAGGCGCGGCGGAACCTGACGGTTCTTGTGATCGCCCAAGGCTATCTCGGCTCGCAGATGCCGATGATGTTCATCGTGTCCGCGCTTGCCGGACAATCGCTTGCACCGAATGCCTGCCTCGCCACGTTGCCAATCTCGCTGATCGTGCTGGGATCAATGCTGTCGGCCACGCCGCTGTCGGGCATCATGCAGCGGCACGGCCGCATGCTCGGCTTCATCATCGGGGCGACGGGTGGCGCCATTGGCGCGGCGCTGTCGGCTTGGGGCCTTGCCACGGGAAGCTTCGTGCTCTTCCTGATCGGTTCGGCATTTGCCGGCATGTACATGTCGTCACAGGGCTTCTTTCGATTCGCGGCGGCCGACACGGCTTCCGAGGCATTTCGCCCAAAGGCGATCAGTTATGTCATCGCGGCGGGACTTGCGAGCGCGGTGATCGGCCCGCAACTGGTCAAGGTGACCGCCGATGCCACCGTGGTGCCATTTCTTGGCACGTTTCTTGCGATCATCATGATCAACGCAAGCGGCGCCTTCCTGTTCCTGCTCCTGGACATCCCAAAGCCGAAGGCCGTGAAGGTCTCCGAGAACGCCAGGACACGCCTTGAACTCCTGAAATCGCCCAAGGTCCTGGTGGCAATCATCTGCGCGATGGTCTCCTATTCCCTGATGAATCTCGTGATGACGTCCACCCC
>VXPN01000010.1 GCA_009839535.1 Boseongicola sp. SB0662_bin_57
AGATCGCGATGTCGATGGCGCTGATAGCGGTCATCCCGATGCCCTTGCGCCCCCACGCATGGCTGCGACGGTACATCTTTTCCCAGACATGGGCGTAGTCGAACGGGTCCTCGCCGATCACCATCGGCGCATACCAATCGTCGATCGCCTTCTTGACCACTGTGGGCGCCAGCGCGGCGTTGCCGATGCCGACGATGCCGTCCTCGACCTCGATCTCGCACGTCAGCCACTGGTGGAAGCGGAAGGACGACATCGCATCGCCGGTGTCCCGCAGCACATCCGAGGCGTTGGTGCAGAAATTGCCCGTCGGCGGCACGGTCGGGCCGGTCCAGTTCCAGACGCGTGTGCGGACAGACTTGATCTTGCTCATGTCACTCTCCGGTCGAATCAAGCGGTGCACGGCGTTTCACCAAGCGTCCCCAGACCGCGGGGCCGAACAGGGCCAGCGCGGTCAGCACGAGAAACAGCAAGGTGAGCGGACGGGTGAACATCAGCCACCACTTCTCGTCCAGCATCACCATGGATTGGCCCAAGCGCTGCTCCAGCATTCCGCCCAGGATCAAGCCGATGGCCAGCGGCACGACGGAAAAGCCGTAGCGGCGCATGAAGTAGCCAATGACCCCGGAAACCAACGCGACCCAAACGTCGAACATCGACTGGTCCAGGGCATAGGCGCCGACGATGGAGAACACGAAGACCACGGGCCACAGCACCTCGACCGGGATCAGGGTCACGCGGGCAAAGATCCTGGCGCCCCGCAGGCCGACAAAGAAGAACAGGAGGTTGACGAGCATCATCGACCAGAAGATCGCATAGGCAAAGTCAGCCTGCTCGGTGAACATGTTGGGCCCGGGCTGAAGCCCGTGCACCATCAGCCCGGCCAGGATCACCGCCGCCGTGGCCGAGCCGGGAATGCCCAACGCAAGCGTGGGCACCATCGCGCCGCCGGTGGCCGCGTTGTTGGCCGCCTCTGACCCCGCCACGCCTTCGATCGCGCCCTTGCCGAACAGTTCCGGGTTGCGGGACCAGCGCTTGGCCTCGTTGTACCCGATCATCGACGCCACGGTTGCGCCTTCGGCGGGCAGGATGCCGATGAAGGTGCCGATGCCCGAGGACCGCAGGATCGCGCGCCAGCTGTCGCGGTAGTCCCGGCGGTCGGGCAGCTCGACCGACTTCATGCGGATCGCCTCGCGCCTGAGGTGCAGTTTCTCGGACTGCACCAGCAGCTCGGAGATGCCGAACACGCCGATCATGACGGGAACGAAGCCGATGCCTTCATACAGGTGGTACGAGCCGAACGTGAACCGCTCGACCGTGGTCAGGTTGTCGACCCCGATCATGGCGATCAAGATGCCGAACACGCCCGCGATCAGGTTCTTGATGGCCGAGCCGTCGCCGATCGAGGCCAGCATGGACAGGCCAAAGAGGGTCAGCGCGAAATATTCGGGTGGCGAGAAGTGATAGGCCGCGCGCGCCAGAAGCGGTGCGGCCAGCATCAGGCAGATCACGCTGAAAATGCCGCCAAAGGTCGAGGCCACGACGGCCATGCCCAGGGCACGCCCGGCCTGGCCCTGCTGAGCCAGCGGGTAGCCGTCCAGGCATGTGGTCGCGCTGGCCGCAGTGCCTGGCGTGTTTATCAGGATCGCCGTGATCGCGCCGGCAAAGGTCGCCGAGCAGTAGATCGCCGTCATCGTGGCAATGGCGGGTACCGGCTCCATTGTCAGCGTGAACGGCAGCAGCAACGCCGCCCCGGTCGTCGCGTTCAGGCCAGGCAGCGCGCCGATGATCACGCCGCCGATGGTCGCGCAGAAAATCAGCAACAGCAGATGTAGGTCGAACAGGGAAGCCAGTCCGTGGATCAGCGCATCCATGGGCTCACCCGTACCAAAGACTGGTCAGCAACCCGCGCGGGAAGCGGATTTCGAAGACCTGGTCGAACGTGAAGAAGATCGCTGCGGGCACCAGCAGCCCGACAAGGACCAGGATCGGGGCCCTCCGTTCGCCCCAGAACAGCGCCAGCACCGTGGCAAACACCGCCAGGGCCAGGAAGAAGTCAATGCTCGTCAGCGCCGCGAACCCGGCAAACAGCGCGATCGTGCCAACGGTGCTGCCCATGAGTCTGTCGCGGACGCGGACCGGGTCCTTCCAGACCATCAGAAGCGTCAGAAAGACCAGCAGCAGCAGCAGGAGTTGCGGAAAGTCAGAGGGCTGGATGCCGCGTTTCAGGATCGGCGGCATCTTCTTGAAGGTCGTGCTCACCCAAAATGTCGCCCCGCAAAAGGTCAGGATCAGGACCGGGATCAGCCAGCGTTCGCACTGGCCCAGCAGCTTGGGTTTCTCGGTCGGCGGAGTCATGGAATCGAATCTGGCAGGCAAAGCGGCAGGCCCGAAGACGGGCGTGTGGGCGGGATACATGCGATGCGGCAAGGACAGGCGCCACATCGCATGTCGAGCAGGTCTACTCGATGAAGCCCAGCTCTTTCAGAGCGGCGGCCATCTCGTTCACCGTGGTCTGGATCTGCGGACCCCAAACGTCCGATCCCGCAACCGAGGTGCTGTCCAGGCCGACCGACGTCAGGAAGCCCTGGTAGACCGTGTGGCTCATGGCCTTGAGCAGCGCGGCCTCGATCTTCTCCGCAATTTCCGGCGGCGTGTCGGCATGCACGGCAAAGCCGCGCACGGTCGAGAAGCTGACCGGAATGCCCAGTTCCTTTGCGGTTGGAACGTCGCCGATCTTGGCCATTCGCTCGTCTGCCAGAACGACGGTCGGGCAGATCTCGCCTGCCTCGATTTGCGCGCCGGCTTCGGCCAGGTTCAAGACGCCCGCGTCCACTGCGCCCGCAACCAGCTGCGTGGCAAGCTCCGCGCCACCGTCAAAGGGCAGCATCTTGGGTGTCATCATTCCGCCCTTCAGCGTGAACATGAAGGCGGAAACGTCGTCGATGTTGCCCAGATGCGTCACGCCATAGGTGATCGGGGCCTCCTTCTGCTTGGCCACGAAGTCCTCGGCGCTCTCGTAGGCGCCGCACTTGGTCATCAGGATCTGCGGGTCATCCGTGCCGCGGGCGATCGGGCGCAGTTCGTCGATCGTCATGCCGCCCTGGCCCTTGGCCATCACGGCCGCATGGCCGACCGTGAAGGTCAGGATGGTGTAGCCGTCTGCCGGAACGGTCTTGTAGTATTCCAGCGCCGCGGCCCCGCCGCCGCCTCTCTTGTTGACAACCACCATGTCCTGGCCAAGTTCGCGACGCGCGCGCAGCATCATCATGCGCGTCGTAACGTCCGTGCCTCCGCCGTTGCCGGCGTGAGTGACAACCTCGATTGTCTTGCTCGGATACTCGTCCGCACTCGCGATGCCTCCAGCCACCATTGCCGCCGATGCAAGAATCGCGGCCGCGCCCAGCTTTGCTCCGAAAGAAATCTTCATGGTTTGCTCCCTAGGATCGTTTCAAGGATCAGTCATTGATCCATTCACATTTTGTATGCCAAATGCCAAATATGAGTCAACTCCGCCTTTCGGAGGCGACGGCCGGTTTGCTCAAGCTGGATGGCGCCGGATTCCGGCCCCGTGCAGGCGCCCGAGATCCTCTTCCTGCTCGGAGCCGCCAGGTCCTGGCGCGGGTTTCTCCGCACTTGGGCCCATGACCGGCCGTTCGGCCGCTCGCGTTCGTCTCTGCCGCCCGCTGAAGACGGCCGGACTTCCCTGATCTCTTGCCGTGTTGGCAGATCCCCGGCCGCATGCCGGTGGAATCCATATGGTGGACGTGGACGTCGAAACACCCTGTCCGGCACGGTCTGGACCGACTCATCGAGAATGGCGTCGAATGGCTTCTCCTTGAAGCCACCCGTCTTCCGGGCAGACGCCGGAACCAGAGCACCAGACGACTACGCTGGCCGAGAGGGAAGCAATTGATCGAGTCCGGGCATCGCCCACGTACATGCGCGTCAACGCGATCAATTCAGCCGGTTGCCTGTTTCGACGTCGAACAGGTGGACCCGGGCGGGATCAGGAGCCAGGAAGATCGGCTGACCCGGGACAAGCGAATGCCTTTCGCGAAATACCGCGACAATCTCCTCTGCCTCGGTTCTGGCCACAACGTGGGTCTCGGAACCAGTGGGTTCAACCACGGAGACCGTTGCCGGCAACCCGTCTTCAGCAAGCGACAGGTGTTCTGGCCTGATGCCCAGTTTCACTTTGGTTCCATCGATCAAGTCCAAGCCATCCGCCGTCGGAACGACTTGCCCGTTCGTCTCGACCTCGATCTCCGTCCGTTCGCCGATCCTGACGGCGCCATCCAGGAGGTTCATTGACGGTGACCCGATGAATTCCGCGACAAAGCGGTTGGCCGGTCTGTCATAAAGCTCCAGCGGCGCACCAATCTGGCGGATATGGCCGTTCTCCATGACCACGATACGATCGGCCATGGTCATGGCCTCGATCTGGTCGTGCGTCACGTAGACGGTCGTCGTCTTGAGGCGCTGGTGCAGTTCGCGAATCTCGGCACGCATCTGGACGCGGAGCTTCGCATCCAGGTTTGAAAGCGGTTCGTCGAAAAGAAACACTTGCGGGTCGCGGACAATTGCGCGCCCCATGGCCACGCGTTGCCGCTGCCCTCCCGAAAGCGAACGGGGATAACGATCGAGATAGGGCGTAAGGCCCAGGACTTCGGCCGCCTGGGTCACGCGGCGATCGATCTCGGCCTTTTGCATGTGCCGCATGCGAAGCGCGAAGGCCATGTTCGATCGAACCGTCTTGTGCGGGTAGAGTGCGTAGTTCTGGAAGACCATGGCGATGTCGCGGCCCGCAGGCGGCACGCTGTTCACCACGCGGTCACCTATCGCGATCGTGCCCGACGTGATGCTCTCCAGCCCGGCGATCATCCGCAGGAGAGTGGATTTCCCGCAGCCGGAAGGCCCTACCAGGACAACGAATTCGCCGTCCGGAATCGTGAAATCCATGCCATGGATCACTTCGACGGAGCCATAAGCCTTCCGCACGTCGCGGATTCGAACTTCAGTCATGGGCCTCCTTTCCTGAATGCCGGCCACGATAGTGCAGGGAATTCAATTCTGTCCATCGCTACTTCGCGAACGCCTGCCGCCGCGCTTGACAGCATCGGATGACTTGGTGTCCACTCCAAGCTTGAAAGGGCCAAATGCGTGTTCCGGGAGGTGTCACGACGAATTGGCAACGAGAACGCCTTCGAAGCTCCGGCCGGGATCCCGTTCGATGCCGGCAATTTCTGCAAAATAGAAAGGGAAGGAAATGAAAACAAGTGTTTACAACTACATGAAACGCGCCGGAAAGATGCAGCGCCGCGACGTGCTCAAGGGCCTCGGCGCCACAGGCACGATGGCGGCATTTTCGGGCGTCTCGACCGGAGCAAGCGTGCGCCCGGGCTGGGCGGCGTCGCATGACAGCTTGCGCGCGGACATCCTGAAGATACCCGGAGTGGGCATGGGATCGCCCACTGACTCGGACTGGCAGAAGGTCGGAGAAATGTGTCTCGGCCCGATCAAGGAGGTCGTCAGCGAAGGCGAGTTTGCGGGCGTCGAACTGACCTTCATGGGCCTCAACAACCAGAACCTTCACAACTTCCTGTTCCGTGGGTTCCTGAAGCCTTGGGAAGCCTATACGGGGGCGACGATCAACTGGATCGACCTTGCGCAGGCGGACTACAACGCGCGACTTCAGCAATCGATCGCGACCGGCACGGTGGACTTCGACATCATCGAGATGGGCGCACCTTTCGAAGGGGACGTTCTGGGCAGGGGCATGGCTTCGGTCATGCCTGACTGGGTCAAGGACGTCATCGACATGGAAGACTACGTGGGCTACCTGAAGGCGCCTGTCGGCACCTGGGACGGCAAGACCTACAGGATCTCGATCGACGGCGACTGCCACACGTTCGCCTACCGGACCGACTACTTCGGGGAGGGATCGGTCACCGGGCGCGACGTGCCGGCGACCTGGCAGGAAATCAATGAAATCTCCAAGGAACTCAGGGGCAAGACCGACCCGCTGACCGGGCTGGACGCCCATGGCTACCTTGATCCCCTCAAGGGCTGGGGCGGATTCGGCTTCTATTTCCTTGAGAACCGCGCAGCAGCCTATGCCAAGCATCCGAACGATCCGGCATGGCTCTTCGATCCCGACACGATGAAACCCAGGGTCAACAACCCGGCCTGGGTCCAGGCGATCCAGGACGTTCTCGACCTGATCGAGGCGGATGCCTACCCGGCGGACCAGATCAACGCCGACCCGGGCACCACCGCGTTCCAGCAGTTTCTTGCCGGCACCGGCTCGATGCTCATGTGGTGGGGTGACGTGGGCTCGAATGCGCGCACTTCGGACACCTCCGTCGTGGGTGACGTGGTGGGCTTCGGCATCAACCCGGCCTCTGACCGCGTCTACAACGCGGCCGCAGGAGCGTGGGAAGACACCATGAACGAAGCGCCCAACATGGCCTACATCGGCTGGGGCGTGTACGTCATGGCAACGGTCGACAGTGACTCGAAGAGACAGAAGGCGGCCTGGTCGGCGGCGGCGCACCTCGGGGGCAAGGATCTCTCGCTTTGGGCCTCGGCATATCCGTCCGGATTCCAGCCCTACCGGAACAGTCACTTCAACTACGACGAGTGGGAAGAGGCAGGCTACGACCGCGCATTCATCGAAGACTACCTCGGCTCCAACGCGGACAGCTACAACCACCCGAACGCCGCCATTGAACCCCGCATCCCGGGCATCTTCCAGTACTACTCGGTCGCGGAAGACGAACTGGCCAAGGGCTTTGCGGGCCAGTACGGTTCCGCCCAGGAAACGGCCGACGCCATCGCCGCAGCCTGGGAGAACATCACTGACCAGATCGGGCGCGACCAGCAGATCGCGCTCTACAGGGCCTCGCTTGGGCTCTGATCCGGGTCGCGCCGCGCTTTCGCGGCAACCGCTGCTTCCCGGGGGGCTTCAAGATCGGCCCCCCGGGTTCTCCACCAAGAGCCGGAACGCATGAGCCAAGGTGACCTTCTGCACGTCGTGACCGGCGACGACATCGGAGAGCGCCGCAGGTTCATCGGCAAGGCCCTTGTCTGGGGGTCTTTCGCGGTCATGGTCGCGGCATTCGCCTGGTGCGCCATGGCACGCACAGGATACCTGGCCTGGGAACTGGCGAACTGGCGTGTGGCACTCTATGCCTACCTGCTCTGGGCAACCTGCCTGTGCATAGCGCAAGTCGTGCTCCACGGCGAACAGGGGAAGCGAACGCTGTTCGTGCTGCCCGCAACGCTGTTTGTCGTTGCAATGGTGATCTTTCCGCTGATTTTCGCGCTGACGCTTGCCTTCTCGAACTGGAATCTTTCGGCATTCGAGGGGCCGAGATTCAACGGTTTCGACAACGTGCGGCAGATGTGGACCGATCCGTTCTACTGGAACGCACTGAAGAACATGGTCTACTACACGCTCGCGATACTCGTGGAATACTCCATCGCCTTCGGCCTGGCGCTGATCCAGGCGAGCCAGATCCGGGCGCGGAAGTTCTTTCGCGTCGCGTTCCTGATGCCGCTCATGCTGTCGCCCGTGGCCGTGTCCTGGATGGTCGGCAAGTCAATGCTGGAAATCCGGTTCGGGCCGATCTCGCGGCTGGCGCGCTGGCTGGGCTGGGACCGGCCGAGCTTCTTCGGCGATCCCGAGATCGCCCGGCTGACCATCATGATCATGGATGCCTGGACGTTCATTCCCTTCATGATGATCATGCTGCTCGCCGGACTCCAGGCGATCCCGCGCGAGGTTCAGGAGGCCGCCCGTGTCGACGGCGCCAGCGGCTGGCGGAGCTTCTGGGAAGTGACGTTTCCCCTGATGCTTCCCGTCTCGCTGACTGCGATCCTGATCCGCATCATCTTCAAGCTGAAGCTGGCCGACATCATCATCAATGTCACGTCCGGCGGTCCTGGGGGCGCGACGGACAGCGTGACAAGCTTCATCTTCCGCGAGTATCGGGACCGCTCCAACGTGGGCTACGGAACGCTGCTCGCGATCGTCTACCTCGTGCTGATCGTCATCGCGATCACGGTCTTCATGAAGGCGGTCGACCGCTGGATGAACCCGAGGCACTGAGATGGCCGAACAGATCTTTCACGACCATTCCAGCGACCTGTCGTTCAAGGCAAAGTGGTATGCGGGCCGCGTCGCGGTCTATGGCATCCTGATCTTCTGGACAGTCGTCTGCCTGTTTCCGATCTACTGGACCGTCTCAACGAGCTTCAAGCTGGCTCCCAACGTCATGCAGGGGCACATGATCCCCTTTGTCGACTTCTGGCCGGCCTGGAAGGGCTGGGACAGTCTCGGCCTTTCGCCAAGACTGATCGGGCAGGAATCCACCGTGCGCGAGGAATTCCTGAAGCGCTTCACCAATTCGGCGATCACCAGCGTTTCGGCCTCGGTCCTGGCGGTCGTCCTCGGTTCGCTTGCCGCCTACGGCCTCAGCCGGTTCCGCTACAAGTTCGGCTTCATGCGGAATCCGGACATCTCGTTCTTCTTCCTCAGCCAGTTGATCCTGCCACCGGTGGTGCTCGCCCTGCCATTTCTCGTGCTCTACCGTTCGCTCGACCTGCTTGACACGCGAATAGGCCTGATTCTCCTTTACACGCTGACGGTGCTTCCGATCGTCATCTGGATCATGCGCGACCAGTTCCAGTCGATCCCGGTGGAACTTGAGGAAGCTGCGCTCGTGGACGGGCTCTCGATCTGGCAGGCGTTCCTGACGATCGTCATGCCGATCGCGCTTCCCGGCATGGTCGCGGCCTTCATCCTGTCTCTTGTCCTGACGTGGAACGAATACTTCTTCGCCGCGCTGCTGACCTCTACCGACGCCAAGACGCTGCCGGTGATGGTGGCGAGCCAGACCGGCAGCCAGGGGATAAACTGGTGGGCGATGGCAGCGCTCTCGACCGCCGCGATCGTTCCGCTGATCATCATTGGCGTGGTTCTCGAACGCTTCATCATCAAGGGGATGGCCGCAGGCGCGGTGAAGTGACAAGGCGAACGACCGGCGCGGACGCCTTGTGCCGAAACCGTCGATCAATCAAGACCCATGACCACGAGGAAGGGATCGAGCCGAACCGCCGCCCGAACATGACCCTCCGCGGGAAACACGAATGGAAGCAAGTGTCCGGGATCGCGTTGCGCTTCCCTGAACGGGCGAACCAAGCCTTGCCCGGGGGGTCTGGACCGTCACCACGTCAGGGCGTGTTTGGCCTCCCGGAATCCGAAGTTCGGAATGACGCCGCTACTGGCCTGCCGACTCCAGGTCCTCGCTCAATTCGGCCGCGATGTCCTTCGTCTGCTCGTAGAGACGCAAGAAGCGCCGGTAGTGACGGTCATGCATGGCCAGGCGCTGCGGAGTGACTGTCTCCGCCGGCGGATTCCAGGCAGCAATGTCCGTCCATTCAACCTGCCCGACGGCAACCGCTGCGAGGAATGCGTCGCCATAGCTGGCGCCAACCGAGATCGTGCTGACGATCTGGGGCACGTCGCCGAAATCCGAGGTTGACTGCAGCCAGAGCGGATTCCGGGTGCCTCCGCCAACAGCCAGGACGCGGTCCGGGTTCGCGCCAACGTCTCGGTAGGTCTCGATCACGTGGGCCGTGCCCATGGCGATGCCTTCGATCATTGCGCGGCAAATGTCGCCCCTTGCGTGGGTCAGGTTCAGCCCGAAAAGGACGCCCTTCGCCCTCGGGTCGTGAATCGGCGTACGCTCGCCCGAGAAATAGGGGAGCATTATCAGGCCGTTGGCGCAGGGTGGCGATTCAGCGGCCTCGGAAGCAAGCCTGGGAAACGCCTTGTCGCGATCGAGTTCCCTGGCGAACTGGTCGCGAAACCAGTGGGTGAGCGTGCCCGAGGTTGCGAGTCCCGCCATGGATGCGTGCTGGCCGGGGACAAGCCAGGGAGCATACCAGAGACGCGGGTCTCGCACCGGTGCGCCGGTCACCTGGATGACGAAGATGGTCGAGCCATACATCATCATCATGTCGCCAGGACTGCGAACGCCTACGCTGACGGCTTCCGCCGCCGCATCGATGGTGCCACAAGTGACGGGCGTGCCTTCGGCGAGGCCGGTTTCGGCCGCGGCCCGGGCGGTGACGAAGCCCGCGATCTCGCTGCTCCAACACAGCTTCGGCAGCCGATCAACCGGAATGATCTCGCCGGTCAGCGTGTCCGACCAGCCCAGCTTGCCCACGTCGTAGAGCGGGCTGAAATTTGCAGCCGTATAGTGGTCGATTGCGTATTCGCCGGTCAGGCGGTGCGTGATGAAACTTGTCGAGGTCAGTATCTTGTGCGTCCTCGCATGCAAGTCAGGATGGTTTCGCTTGAGCCAGAGGACTTTCGGCCCAACCGATTGCGACGTCAGGGCGTTGCCGCAGGTTGCGAGGATTTCGTCCTCGCCGATCGCGGCGTTGAGGTAGGCGATCTCCTTCTCCGCCCTGGTGTCCACGCCGTACAGGACCCCGTTCATCAGCGGCATTCCATCGGCATCGACGGGCAGCATGCAGGGACCGATGGCTGAGACCGCGAGCGCAGCGACATCGTCGGGCTCGATGTCGCTCGCTGCAATGAGCTGACGGATGAGTCGCACCGTATCGCCCCACCAGTCCTCCTCGGGCCGATGCTCTGCCCAGCCCGGTCGGGGCACGAGCATTTCGTGCGGATGCGCGGCCTGGGCAACAATCCTGCCAGTGCGGACGCACACCAACGCTCCCTTGGATTCGTAGGTCCCTATGTCGATGCCGAGCGTGTAGGTCATGGATTCAGGTCCCGGCCGTCAATCGCGCGAAGTGCTGAAATCCGGGCCGATGCGGGCCAGCGCGGCGACCAGGAGCCTGCACAATGCGTCAAGATCGCGAAGGTCCACGACCTCGCGCGCAGAATGCGAATACCGCATGGGGAATCCAACGTCGATTGACGCGACACCTTCGCCGACAAGCTGGACATGGGACAGGTCCGTCAGCACGCCGGTTTGCGCGCTGCGCTGGAGCGGCACGTCGATTGCGCCAGCGGCGTCTTCGAAGAGCCGGACCATCGCCGGGTGCGGAATCACGCCGTTGAGAGTGCCGCGCCCATGGAAGCTGTAGAGACCGATGCCCGGCCCGTGACCCAGCCGCATCTCGCCGCGATCGACCATGTCGGGCGTGTCGGTGGCAAGCATGAGGTCGACCTGAATGGCGATGTCCGGCAACAGGCGCTGCGCCAGCGGCTGTGCGCCTCGCAGGGTGAATTCCTCCTGCGTCGAAAAGGCGACGTGAACGGTCGGGCCGTGGCTGCGGCCTGCAAGCATTTGGGCCACCTCGATCAGGACGGCACAGCCGGCCCGGTCGTCTATCGCCGGACCGGTCACGCGGTGTTCGCCGAACGCCGAAGCTCCGGGGAGGTAGACGACCGGCGCACCGATACGGACTCCGGCCTCCTCGGCCGCCTTGCGGGTGTCGAAGCCGCAGTCGACGTAGAGGTCGGCACAGCGGACAACCGTGTACTTCTCGTCCGGAGTCGTGGCGTGGTGACTCTTGTTGGCGATGATCCCGTTGATGTCCCGGCCTTCGCCAAGGCAGATGGTCACCATCTGGCTGGCAAGCGCGCGCTCGGGCACGCCGCCAAGGCGCTCGAGGCGCAAGAATCCGTCGGCCTCGATCTTGCGGACCACGAAACCAAGCTGGTCCATGTGCGCGAACAGAAGCACGGTCGGCCCGCTCCCCTCAAGCGTGGTCCAGAGATTGCCCAGCCTGTCGCTCGAGCTTGGCAGCGGCCGGAGATGATCGGCAATCCGCCGGCGCACGCGATCTTCGTGTCCCGAAAGACCCGGAACTGACATAAGATCGGTCAGAAGATCGCGGATGCTCATTCCGTGCACCTTGCCCGTCGCATGAAATCCCTCGCTCGGTCAGGGTCTACCGCTTTCCACGTGTCGCCGTCGAATTTCAGGGCCGAGCCGACAATGCAGCCGTCGGCGATCTTCAACACGTCGGCAACGGTCTCGTGCTTCACGCCGGTATTTGCCATCACCGGCGTGTCGGGAAGCACCGCCTTCACCGCTTCCAGATCTTCCATGCGCGCTGCCTCGCCGGTGATCGTGCCGGAGACAAGCACGGCGTCGGGAATCGAGGAAAAGACAGCGGAGCGAGCCCTGTCCGGAAGCGGTCGACGGTCGAGGCTGTCGGCGAATTCGGCAGAGATGTTGTAGAGCATCGCGAGCTCCGGACGCCCGAGACGGTCACGATAGCGCATCGCCTTGCCGGCATCCGGTGTCCAGGGCCCCATGTCGGAGGCGTAGGTGCCAGTGAAGATCTCCCGGCAGAATGCGGCGCCGGTGGCGGCGGCAAGTGCGACCGTCGCCATTGGATCCCAAAGCACGTTGACGCCAAACGGCACTGTGATCTCGTTCTTCAGTTGCCCGATGACGAATGCCATGGTCGCCGTGGAGGCGGTATCGACGTCGAATTCGTAGGGCCTGTCGTTCTCGTTGCCGAACATGACCGCATCGAACCCGGCGTCCTGAAGGGCGACAAGGTCTGCGCGCGCCGATGCAACAAGATCATCAATGCCGGCCGCGGCATCATGAAACGGCGAGCCAGGCAAGGCGCCAAGGTGAACCATGCCGACAACCGGCCTGGTCGTCCCGAAGAGCGTCCGAAACCTGGTCATCGATCCCTCCTCCCCGATGCGACCCGCGGCGCAGCCGGCAACCTTTCGCCGAACGCCGGATCGCGCCTACCCGCGGGCAAGAAACGCCTCGACGGCCGCGTGCGTGACCTCCGGGCGCCGGTCCACGGGCGAGGACACGAGCAATCCGGCGGCAGCCTGGGCAAATCGCAGCGCCGGGCGGAGCGAATCCCCCGCCGTGAGCCGGGCGGCGAGAGCGCCCGTGAACATGTCCCCTGCCCCATGCGTGCTCACGGCCTTGACAGAAAATGCCTGATGATGCGTCATCTGGTTGTTCTCCAGCAACATCGCGCCATTGGCGCCCTGGGTCAAGACAACGGCGCCTTGCACCATGCCGGCAAGCGTGGTGAGGGCGGCTTCCGGATTGCGGTGCCCTGTCAGGCCTTCGGCTTCGACGAGGTTCACGACCAGCACATCGATGCGCTCAGCCAGCTCGACGGGAATCCGGCGCGCCGGCGCGGCATTCGCAATCAGCAGGGAATCAGGCGGCAGGCGGGAAGCAAAGGCAAGATTTGCGGCCTCGGGAATTTCGTTTTGGAGAAGACCTGCCAAGGGCGGTTCACGCCACGAGACTGCGCCGTCGTTGTCGAGATTTGCGCCCGGCACGATGACGGCACCGTACTCGCCAGAGGGAAGCGTGATCGCGACGCTCATGCCGGTGGGCGCGTCGGCTTCCAGAACAAGCGCATGCTCGATGCCCGCGGCGTCCAGGGCGGCGCGGATCATCTCCGCCGCCCCGTCCCGCCCGACCCGTCCGGCCATGGCGACGCGCGCGCCCATTCGCGCAGCAGCAAGAGCCTGGTTGCCGCCCTTTCCGCCGGAGCGGTAGTCAGCGCACGTTCCGGGAAGCGTTTCGTCCAGTCTCGGCATGCGTGGTGCATCCACGACGACATCGTGGTGCAGCGCCCCAAGAACGACGATCCCGCTCATGCGCCGTAGAGTGCGCGGGAAACGATGCGCTGGCTGGCTACGGCATCCTGGCGGGAAATTGCCGCGGCAAGCTCCCTGTTTCCGCCGAGTTCCTTGGCCACGGCACGGAGTCGCTCGGCCATGCGGACGTTCGCTCGGACCTCATCGACGGGATCCAGTCCGGAGTGATCCGGGAACGTGTCGAAGTAGATCACGCCACGATAGCCGATGCGGTCCAGCTCGACGAAGAGCTCGACAGTCGCAACAGGGTGCACGGTGCCGACCATCAAGCCGTCGTCGCGCTTGCCATAGCCATCATTCAGATGAACGCCAAGCAGGCGGGAATGGCGCGCGACCAGACTCGCGGCATGAGCCGGCATTTCGTCGGCTTGGAGGACATGGGCAAAATCGAGCGTGACGCCGACATTGGGCCGATCCAGCTCCTTCATGGCCAGAAGCGTCGTCCCGATGTCAGGCATCAGCGAATAGGCTCGTGGATCGTTCGGCTTGCATTCGATGGCGATGTCTATTTCGCGATTGTGGTCGGCGACCTCGGCCATCGCGGAGATCGTGTCGTCCCAAGCCCGGGCATAGTCCATCTGGAAGGCATAGTCGAACCCGTCCTGTCCCATCCAAAGCGTCAACTGCCGGGCTCCCAGCCTGGCGCAGATGTCGATCGCTTCACGCGTCTGATCGATGGCCCTTCGACGAACAGCGGGATCAGGATTCGTAAATGCGCCAATGGCATACGCAGGTTCTCCGTAGTACCGCATGGCAAGACCGTTCAGGCTCAACCCGTTGGCCGCGAGAGCGGCGCGCACCGCGTCCTCGTTGGCGGCAGAGACGTGATCGGGAAAATTGAGATCGGCAGCGTCGAGCCTGCCGACGCGGGCGGCGAGTTCCAGCAGATGCGGCACGTCGCGGCGCTCCGGCGGAAGAGCAACCTTGAAGGCGTTCAGGCGTGCCGCATATTGCTGGCGATTCGAACGGACTGCCGGCATCGTCCCGTCTCCTAACGTCGGCAAGGAAGGCTTGCCAGGAGGCGCATGTCAATGAACAATGGCTCGGCTGTGCAATGGTCCCTCACGGGAAGCACTGGATTGAGATCCGCGATTCACGCCCGTGGCTCTGCTCATCCTCCGACCTTGCCCACCGACGGAAAACTGTCGGGGCCTTGCCTCCTTTGGCCCGGTTGTTGAACAGTTCCGCAGGGCGAATCTGTCGGGTGTCAATTCGTCCGTCCCTGGCCTTCTGGACTCGACGAATTCCTTCTCGATCATCAAACGCGCGTGACTTTCAGCTTGGTCTTCAATTCCGTACGGCAGAAGGCATGCAGGAAACAGGTCTGCTCGGACATGTCCAGCATCTCCTGCGCCACCTCGTCGGGCTCGGACGTTTCCAGATAGACATGGGTTTCGATCGGATCGGCCTCGCCAGCCTTTCCTGTTCCGCCAGAGGCGCCGCCCGGGCTGAAATGCGTGTCCTGAACGATGCGGTAGTCCGGCAAGTCCAGTTCCAGCATCGACGCAAAGCGCCCGAACTGGGTCATGAAGCAAAATCCGATGCCCGCGCTGACCAGGGTGTCGGCATCCGGCGCGCGTCCGTCTTCGGAGCTGAGGAACCGGAACGAGGTGCCCCAAGGCGAATACTGCATCTGCCGGATGTCCTTGATTCCATCCTCTCGCAGAGTTGCGATGGCTCCAATGTTCAGCCGGCGATTCTGTTCATCCGCAAGACTGCCTGAGGCAGCGGCAGTTCCCTTTGCCACCTCCTTCCTTGGAGTGGGGCCAACGGCACTGACAAGCTCCGGCTGCGCTTCGGCCGGCCTTGACATCGCGAAACGGTCGCCCGGGTCGGGAAACAGGGCGCTGTCCAGCTCCGCAGCCTTCGCCGTCGGCAGCTCCGACCCGTTCCTGGACAGCTTGAACAGGCTTTCAAGATTTCCGCGCATCAGGCCGTTCAGTGGCGAGGCGTGGACCGCATCCATCAACAGGCTGTTCAATGCAGAATCGTCCAGGTCGCAGTCAACCTCGACCTCAAGCTCGACGGGCTCTGCCCCGCCGGTCATCGTGCGCTTGGGCATCGACCCTTGCATCGTGTAGAAGTTGTCCTGAACCAGTCGGAGCCTGCGCAGCTCGACGCCGCGCATCCCGGCCAATGCGGTGATCTCGTTCAAGTAGCTCGCTGCCATGCCTGTCGACAGGAACGCCAATGGACAGGGTGCGGCGTCATGCCCGTTCAGGTACGGTCCCTCGTCCGAAACGAGGCGCCAAGTGCGGCCCGTGCCGGCGGATCGGACAAGCGCTTCCTTCTGGAATCCGCTGAGCGAGCGCACCCATGTGCGCAACGCGTCACCCTTGCGGACTTTCGGGGCGTCGATCGTGACTTCGTCCGCGTTGGAAACCGGGAAAAACGGTGGCAGACCGCTTTCGCCGATTACGTCTTCACCCAGTTTGGCCATGTCTTGAGTATCCTGGTTTGCTTTGCGTCCGCTCAGGCGGACCATGTGTTTCCCGCCGTTCGCAGGCTTGCACATAGACGCCGTTGACGGAGTCGTCCCCGACATTCAGCCCCGCCCGTCATGAAGTCGATCGCGGCCACGTTGACGCAAGACGTCCCCGCGTGGCGACCACGCGCATGAAGACCAGGCCTGAATCCGGCCGTCAGGCCGTCCTCCCTTGGCGCGCATTGCCGCCTGCGTCCGCTCATGGCATCTTCAGGCAATGCACGATCCGCCGTCCGCTGCGTCGTGCCACGGGACCTGGCAACGGCATGCCTCTTGGCCAGCGCCTAGACGTTCACCTTGCCGCCGTCGACATTCAGCGTCTGGCCCGTGACGAAG
>VXPN01000129.1 GCA_009839535.1 Boseongicola sp. SB0662_bin_57
AAGCGGCTGTCTTCGAGGAAGAAGCCACCCTTGCTGACTGCCGAATGAGGCCCGGAGCGGCCGCTCTTGCGGAGCGCGTGTTCAACGAGGCCAGCCGCCCTTCCTGGCGGAAGGTGCCGTGCCCGGCCGTGCACATTTGCTTGTTTCCGAATCATGCAAAGCTAGTCCGAGGACCTACGTCCGTTTGCGGATCGTATCGATCATGAGATGAACATTGTCCGGATTCGCATCCGGCGTGATGCCGTGGCCGAGATTGAAGACATGCGGGCCGGCCTTGAAGGCTTTCAGGATCGAGCGGGTCTCGCGAATGAGTGCGTCTCCTCCGGCAACCAGGAGACGTGGCGCGAGATTTCCCTGAACCGGGCCATCCTTCTGAACGTGGCGGGCCGCCCAAACCGGATCGACCGAGTTGTCGAGGGCAATGCAGTCCGCGCCTGTGCGCCGGGCAAATCCTTCGTAGCGCTTGCCCGCCTCGCGCGGGAATGCAATGACCGATGCGTCCGGATGGCGGGACTTCAGGGCCCGGACAATCCTGCGCGTGGGTTCGACCGCATAGTTCTCGAAGTCCTCGCCCCTAAGCGATCCGGCCCAGCTGTCGAACAGCTTGACGACTTCCGCGCCCGCCTCGATCTGGGCGGAAAGATAGGAGATCGTGGTGTCCGTCAGGTGCGCGATCAAGGCATCGAACAGGCCAGGCTGTTCCATCTTGAGCGCATGTGCAGGACCCTGTCCGGGCGTGCCCTTTCCGGCGATCATGTAGGAGGCGACCGTCCACGGAGCGCCAGCGAAGCCGATGAGCGCAGCTTTCGATGGCAGGTTGCCGGAAACGATGCGGAGCGTGTCATAGACCGGCGCAAGATGGTCGTGGATGGCGTCCGGAGCCCGCAGGGCGTCGAAGTCGGCGCGCGTGGTCACGGTCGAGAGTCTCGGGCCGTCGCCTTCGACAAACCGGACTTCAAGGCCAAGGGCGTCAGGGACGAGGAGGATATCGGCAAAGAGTATCGCCGCATCAAGGTCATAGCGGCGGATCGGCTGAAGGGTCACCTCCGCGGCAAGTTCGGGTGTGTAGCAGAGGGCAAGGAAGTCCCCCGCCCGGGTGCGCGTTTCCCTGTATTCCGGCAGGTGGCGCCCTGCCTGGCGCATCATCCAGACAGGCGGGACTTCAATCCGTTCGCCCGCCAGCGCGCGCAGCAGCTTCTTGGTCATGGCTCCGCCTCTGCTGTCAAGGTCAGCGCTTGTCAATAGAGAGCATTGTCCTGCACCGCACTGGCGATTAGACCCCTGAGCATGATGATGCCGGATCGTGAACGTCCCTGCCGCATTGGCACGCGCGGCACTCCGCTTGCGCTGGCGCAGGCCAACGAGGTGCGCAACCTCCTGACCACGACGCTCGGTCTCGATCCGGAAGCGTTCGAGATCGTGGTGATCAGGACGACAGGGGATCGCGTGACCGACCGGCCGCTGCACGAATTCGGTGGCAAGGGCCTGTTCACCAAGGAAATCGAGGAGGCGCTGCTGGAGGGACGGATCGATTGTGCCGTGCATTCGATGAAGGATGTGCCGGTCATTCAGCCCGAGGGGCTGGTGATCGACGCCTGCCTGCCGAGCGAGGACGTTCGAGACGCGTTCGTGTCGCTTTCCGGCTGCGCCTTGCTTGACATGCCGGAAGGGTCAACCTTGGGAACGTCAAGCCTGAGACGCCGTGCCCAGGCCCTGCGCCGCCGTCCGGACCTCAATGTCGTCGAGTTCAGGGGCAACGTTCAGACAAGGCTCCGAAAGCTGGAAGGTGGCGTGGCAAAGGGCACGCTGCTGGCGATGGCGGGCCTGAGGCGGCTGGGGCTGGCAGGAAGCGCTCGGGTGGTGCCGATGGATGTCCATGACATGCTGCCTGCGGTCGGGCAGGGCATCATTGGCATCGAGAGGCGGGAGGATGACTGCGACGTGGCGCAGCTCATTGATGCCGTTCGGCATCCGGAGACCGAGGCCAGGATGCAGGCGGAACGTGCGTTTCTGGCTCGCCTCGACGGATCATGCAGAACGCCGATTGCCGGATACGGGAAGGTCAGGGACGGAAGGCTGCGATTGACCGGGGAGATCCTGCGACCCGATGGCAGCGAGGCATTTGCAGGAACGCGGGTGGGGCCGGTTGAGGACGGTCCTGCGCTTGGTCGCGATCTTGCCGAGGCGCTTCTTGCGGAAGCCGGCCCCGGGTTTCTGGGCTCGTAGCGCCGCGCAAAAGCGCTTTGACGTCGGGGAATTCAGTCGTAAGCTGCAATGCGGCGAAATTCCGGGAGACACCGATGTCAGGAGAGAAACTGCAGATCAAGAGATATGCCAGCCGACGTCTCTACAATACCGAGACTTCGGATTACGTGACGTTGGATGACATCGCGCGGTTCATCCGCGAGGGCCGCGACGTGCAGATCGTGGACCTGAAGAGCGGCGACGACGTGACCAGGCAGTATCTCCTGCAGATCATTGCCGAGCACGAGAGCCGGGGCGAGAATGTCCTGCCGATGGACGTGCTGACGGACCTGGTCCGATCTTATACAAGCCAGGCGCATTCGGTTGTCCCGCAGTTTCTCTCCATGAGCTTCGAGATGCTGCGCAAGGGGCAGTCGCAGGTCATGGAGAGCATGACCAATCCGCTGTCGGCAATGCCCGGGTTCGAGGCGATGAAGGTGCAGCAGGAGGCGTTCATCAGGGCCATGACCGGCACGCTCGGACCGGCTGACCCGGACACGTCCGGCGGAGATGGCAAGAAGGATGGGGCCTCCGAGGAACTTGACGAGATCCGGACCCAGCTCGCCGCCGTTCAGGAGCAACTGGAAAGGATGGGCCGTCAATAGGCGGGCATGCGGGCTTCCCGGGCTTCCTGCCGAAGAAGTGCACGTTCCGGTTCGTCGACGGCGGAATGCCTGAATGGCAAGGCCGGCTTCCGTCGGCCTTCAGGGTTCGGTCTTGTGGCCGAGCCGGACAAAGCGGTCTCAACCCGTCATCCTTGCCGGCCCAACGTAACGGGTCCAGAATCGGAACTGCATCGCCATGCACGCGCAGGCGAGACCCACCGTAAGTCCGAGCCAGATTCCTATGCCTTCCAGCTGGAAGGTAAAGCCGAAGAAATAGCTGACCGGCAGGCCGACAAGCCAGTAGCTCACGACGGCAATGATCATTGGCACCCGAGTGTCCTGAACGCCGCGTAGCATGCCGAGGGCCATGACTTGCCCGGAGTCGACGAACTGGAACAGGGCTGCCACGGCCAGCAGCGATGCGCCGACCGCCAGGATGGCGGGTCTTTCAGGATCCAGCGGATCGACGAAGACTCCGATGAGGAATTCGGGCACGGTGAGAAAAAGCACGATCGTTGTCACGGAGGCCGCAAGAGAAAGGATCATCGCGGCCTGGCTGGCGACTTTCAGCAGCGCCCGGTCGCCCATGCCCCAGGCACGGCCTGCGCGGACGGTTATCGCCTGGCTCAACCCGAGATGCATCATGAAAGTGAGGCTTGCGACCTGCAGTGCCACTCCGTGGGCCGCAAGCGCGACGGTGCCTACCCAGCCCATCATCAGTGTTGAAGCCGCGAACAGCCCTGTCTCGGCAAAATTGGTAAGCCCAATGGGCCAGCCGAGGCGGAATACGCGGCCGAGGAACATGCGATCCGGTCTGTGGATGTTGCGAAAGAGCGCATAGTCCGGGCGGACCCGGGCCGAGAAGTGGGCCAACAGTGCCAAGGAGGCAAGGTTTCCGATCAGCGAAGCGATGCCCGCACCTGCGATGCCCAGTTCTGGCGCGCCTAGATTGCCGAATATCAGCGCGTAGTTCAGCACCACGTTCAGAAGCCCGGTGAAAAGAACCACGGCTAGGAAGACATTTGGCCGTTCGAGGGCCGAGAGATAGCTTCGCAGGGTCGTGACCAGGAGCGCGGGTGCCGTGGCCAGGCCGAGCCAGACCATGTATTTTCCGGACAGGTGAGCGACCTGGGCATCTTGGCCCATGGCCAGGAAGATGGGCTCAAAGAACAGGAACAGCGGCGTGACAATTATGCCGTAAAGGGCCGACAGCCACATCGCCATCCGGGTTGCCCGGCGCACTTCCCGCATGTCGTTCAACGCAATTGCCGAGGCGACGATCGGCATCACTGCCCAGGCGAAGCCCGATCCGAGTATGAAGATGATGAACCAGATGCCTCCTGAAAGGGAAAGCGCGGCGAGCGAGGGAACGTCGTACCATCCGATCATGATCGTGTCGGTCGTGACAATCGCCATTTGCGCCAGGTGCGACACGACAATGGGCAGGCCGAGGCGGAGGAGCGCGCGCGCCTGCCTGCTCAGTTCGGGACGATCCTCGGCGTGGGTTGAGTCGGGCATATTGCGGCTATAGGTCCGGGCGAGTACACCGGCAATTCGATTTGTCAGGAGTTTCATGCAACCGCGGTCGCGCATGCCCTTTTCGGACACCGGGCGGCTTCCTGATCGTTGGCCTGGACCGGGTGCTGGAGAGCGGTCCCTCCAGCATGCCGAATGTGCCCGAATCACTCGATGCCAGGCAGCTACGCCATGTCGTTCGGAGCCCTGCGTCGCCGCGTCGCGGCGCGCAATGGGGTCTCGCCATGCCTGATGCAGGGAGTCGTGATGCTCACGGTCGACCGGCCATGCGTGTCAACCTGTCGAGGCGGGCCCGCACAATTGGGCGGATTGCGAAAACGCGACTTCGAATTCTGGAGCGTCCCGGCCAGGTCTGCTTGACACGAAATTGCTTCAGAACCATTGGAGGAGCATTGCCAAGACCGTCCCATGGTGGACGCGGCTGTCGAAGGATGCCGCAGAAGTGCCGTGATCGGGATTTCTGCACGAATGAGATCCGAGGCAAAGACCTTTGGTCGGTTTCCGGAATCCGGCCACGTCCGCGAAACGCAGTCATTGCGTTGGCAGCCAGGCAAGACCTGCTTTTGGCAGTTCTGCCGAATCGTCAGTCGTACTGGACGACCTCGACCTCGATGCCGTCATTGTCATGGAAGTAGAAGCGTCGTCCGGGCACATAGTCGGCGTGATTGACGGGATTGAAGCCTTCGGCCCTTACACGCGCCTCGGTGGCATCAAGGTCGTCGACCACGACGGCCCAATGATTGAGACCTCCCTTTGTCATGTAGCTGGAGGTCTCCGATTCGGACGCCCCGTCGCCGTGGGCAAACAGGGCGAGGTAGCTTTCTTTCGACCCGACGTGCACGGTGTAGCCAGTCTCCATAGCGACCCCTTCCCAGCGAGTCTTCCAGCCAAACACCCGTTCGATCCATGCTGCGGTTGCCTTGGGATCGCTGACAGTCAGGTTGACGTGTTCGAGTTGTGTCGGGGTCATGGTCCTCCTCCGGATCTCTGCGAGTCCGACGCAGCGTAGCATGCCTGGCTTGGCCGGGGTCAAGCGACAAGACCGTCAACTGCTGCGGGAGTTGTCATCCTGCGGCCAGGATCGACACTTCCACCAAAGGGGCTTGATTCCTGGGTCTCGAATCCCGTCCGGAACACTTTGCTGCACTGGATGCAGCGAATCGTGTCGCAGTCGGACAGATCCTGACCCGATCAGCGTGTGCCAACGCCTCGTCGTCCGCTAGCTGACTTGGTTGGAGTTCACGTTGAGAACTTGCAGCGTCCTTGGCGATGCATCCGGAAGCGCGCTGGATTCGAAGACAATCGTGTCCATGTTCCGCACGGAGCTACGCCTCGCGCGTTCCGGTGCCGGCGAGAGCAAGCGCTGGCCAGAATGTCGCTCGTTCACGCGCAGGCACGGGCCGCCGTACGATGCGCCCACATTGCTCAGAACTCGTTTCTGAACGTGGCCTCGCCGGTTGCCGACCGCTCTCGCAGCGATCTATTGTCCGACCATGCCGCGGTCTGCGCGGCCGCTAGCCGGATCGTTCAGGTATCGGCAAGCGTCGCCCTTGAAGACACGACAGATTTCCAGGGTCCTTTCATGTCCGAATCCAGGGCTCGGTCGTGTTCCTGGCCAATTCTGCCGGCCACTCAATTTGTGCCCACGCAGATGGCGCAGAACTTTCCGCAACCACTCTGGAACGGTACCGTGACCGGCTTTCTCCCCTGCACGGGATGCGTCCGGTCTGGGTGGCCTGCGACGGAATTCCGGTCGCCACCTCGCTGTCTGCGGACTGAGCTTCCTGTCGACCTCTCGACACAAGTCTCGCCGACTTCCCGCTCCGGATCCTTGGCGGAAATGTGTGTCTTCAGCTTTTCAATCCGCCAATGATTGATCTGGCAGGCGTTCCGGCACATCGTGGCTGCGCATTCTCCGACACCCATGGATGCCGGCTTTCGGTGAACGGGCGTGCGGTCTCGGAGAACATGGTCGAAGCGATCGGGCAAGGCAGCGGCACCGAAATTCCGGACTAGGTGCGACTTGAATTCCTGGCATAGAAGATTGACGAATGGGAGGCCTACTTCTTGCAGGCGGTGGACAATCTGGCCGTGATGGCGCCAGAGTGTCGGGATACCCGCAAGGTGGGCACAGGCGCCGTCCGGTCCACGGCAAGACACAACCAGTGAGGCACCCCGACTGCATGGCTAGCCCTCTCTCGAACCCTGCCTTTCCGACTCTCTTTGCCGAACAGGCCGTGCCCTTGGCGGCGGTCGGGCTGCCAACAGTGGCGTTGACGCTGGCGGCATGCCGGATTGGCGGCGCTTCGGTGGGCAAGGTTCTGGGGCTCTTGCTGGTGCTGAAGTTGGTGACCAATGTGGTCTTTGCCCCGCTTGCCGAAGTGTTGTTGCGCAGCATGCCGCGCAAGCCAGTGATGGTGAACACTCCATCGCATAAATGCGACGGCTTCTCGGCCAAGCCTCGGGCCAACGCCCCTGCTTCGCGACCGAAGGCCAGTTCCTGGGTCCAATGCGAAAAGCCCTCAGGCTCCGATCACGCCTGTCAACAGGGCGCGCGCATTCCCCTGTCGCCTGAACGCGACAGTCCCTTGCGCGAGTTCGGATGGCGTCTCACGGGCTGGGCGCTGTGTCGGGCGCGGTCAGGGTACCAGCCTTGGACAAGCGTTTGGGTGAGCGCATGACGATGACGTTGGGCGTGCTCGGCTTTGCGGTGCTCGGCCCTGCCGTCCTGCTTCCTCTGAGTTTTGCCGGCTTGCTGGCGCTCTGGGCTGGCTTCGGGCTGGCCTCTTCACTTGTGTTGGCAAGGGGCGGGCTTGTGATCACGTGGCCAGAGCACCAACAAGAACGCCCAACGGTCTTCGCGGCGCAGTTTTGGCTTGGCCACGCAGGTTGGTTGTTGGCCTATCCGCTGGCCGGTTGCCTGGGCAACGTCGCCGGACTGGAACCGGCGCTGGTTCTGTTCTCCGGGCTGGCAGCCGTAGCGGCGCTAGCGTCAACCGAGGCCCGGCCTGCCGAAGGTCCGCTGCAACGCTTGCACTGGCCCCCGGATCTGCCAGTGGATGACCCGCATCTCTGCGACGATTCCGCAAGCGGCCCGGGCCACGCAGGCCGTCACGACTGCCACATCAGCGACTTGCATCCGTGTCGGGCCGGGTCGGCAGCCTAATTGGTCGGCCAGAATGCAGACGACAGGACAAGACATGCCAGACACCGAGCCTTCCCCGATCGACGCCTGCGGACTTCCGGTGCTTGAGGCGCGCCTCAAAGAAGACCTTCGCTTTCTTTGCTATCCTGGAAAGGACTGGGTGCCGCGCCGCGAAGGAGTGACCGACGTGACAATCATCGGCGCAGGCATGTGCGGCCTGCTGGCCTGGTTTGCGCTTAGTATGGGCGGAGTTCTGAACACCCGAGTTCTTGACCGCAGCGCGAATGGGCTAGAGGGCCCTTGGTTGACCTATGCACGGATGGAGACGCTTCGTTCGCCCAAGGAACTGACCGGCCCATGCTATCGGCAGGGCACGCTGACGTTCCAAGCTTGGTTCCGCGCGCAATTCGGGGCGGCAGCCTGGGGTGCGATGGACAGGATTCCGCGCCCAATGTGGATGGACTATCTGCGCTGGTACCGAAGAGCCTTGGAAGTGCCCGTCGAGAACGACATTTCGGTCGATCTGGTCGAGCCCGAGGGCGATCTGCTGCGACTGCATCTATCTGGTGCGGACAGCGACACGATTCTGACCCGGAAACTGGTCTTCGCAACCGGACGCGACGGCATCGGCGAAAAGAACATCCCCGGATTCGCTGACGGCCTGCCCCGCAAGTACTGGGCGCACAGCGCCGACGAGATCGACTTCTCGGCCCTCGAAGGCAAGCGGGTGGCTGTAGTGGGTGTCGGCGCTTCGGCCGTCGACAACGCTGCCGAGGCGCTCGAGCACGGCGCCGCCGAAGTCTGCCACCTGATCCGCCGGAAAGAGATGCCGACGATCAACAAGATGATGGGGATCGGCAGCTTTGGCTTCACGGCCGGCTTCGCGGAATTGCCTGACGAATGGCGCTGGCGTTTCATGCAGTATTCCTTCGCCACCCAGACTCCCGCGCCACATGGTTCGACGCTGCGGGTCAGTCGGCACGACAATGCGTTTTTTCATTTCGACAAGGCGGTGACATCGACGCAGGAGGAGGGGGACGCCGCGCGTGTGAGCTTTGCCGACGGCACGTCATACCTTGCGGATTTCCTCATCCTCGGCACCGGATTCACGGTCGATCCGCTGTCGCGAGTCGAGTTTGGCAAGGCGGCGAGCGAGATCCAGCTTTGGGAGGATGTCTATACCCCGCCCGTGGATGAACTATCCGCCGATCTCGCGCGGTTCCCCTATCTCAACCCTGATTTCAGTTTTCGGGAAAAGGTACCGGGCAAGGCGGCCTGGCTGAAGAATGTCTATTGTTTCAACTATGGCGCTTCGGCGAGCCTTGGCAAGGTGAGCGGTGACATTCCCGGAGTGTCCGAAGGGGCCGAATGGCTGGCCCGTGCGCTGGCGGCGACGCTTTATGCCGAGGACATCGAAACCCATTGGCAGGGCCTTCTTGACTATGCCAAGCCTGAACTGGACGGCAGCGAATGGACGGCTAGCGAGTTGGAACCGGCGGAACGAGAAGGGCAAGTGGCATGAGTGCGAACGAGACCACGCTGGCAACGGCCGGCATCGGCGAAACGGGACCTGCGAGCGCTGCGGTGGCGCTGCGGTCGGACATCTTCGAAATGACCGCAGTGGCAGAAAATGCGGTTCTGCGGCCAAAGGAGACGGGGCGCTGGCCGCATCCGTTGCGGGCTGCGCTAGCCGCACGGATCGCGGCGCTGAACGGTGTTGGGGACCTCGCTGTCCGCTACGCGTTGGAGGCAGGCGACTTTGCCGGGCTGGCCAACCCGGCCAGCAACGGCGCCGCGGAGGGGCTTGGCCCGGTTCTTGCCTTCATGGACAAGGTCGCAGTCGAAACGCGGAACGTGGTGGCAACCGACATTTCCGCACTTCAGGACACCGGCGTCGCGGATGCCGACATCGTCCGGCTGTCCGAGTTGAACGCATTCCTCGCCTATCAGATCAGGGTTGTCGCCGGGCTGCGGCTGATGACGGAGGGAAAGCCATGAGTGCGGTGGTCAGGAAATTCACCCGCAGTGTGCCCGAATGGCGTCCGCGCGTGGTCCCGGTGAAGCTGGAGGAGGCGAGCGAGGCGCAGCTTGATGCACTGAGCGTGACGCCGTCCGGCACCAAGGTTTCGGACTATGTCTTGACGTTGGCGCACGACGTAGAGTCGCTCAAGGTCCGTTCGCCCCTGTTCAACGCGATCATGTATGACAAGGGGGGCATGAGCCGAGCCGAGCGCGAGATCGGCGCGATTGGCGCCTCGATGGTTAACCACTGCATCTATTGCGCCGCGGTTCACGCCGCGCGCCACGCGCAGCTAGAGAACAGCCCCGAGATCACCGATCGGTTGTTTCTTGATGGTAGTGCCGCAAAGCTTCCAGATCGCGACCGGGCGATCTTTGAATTCGCCGTTGCGCTCTCCGAAGCTCCGCCCGAAGCTGGACCGGAGCGGATGCAGGCCCTGCGCGAAGCGGGTCTCGATGAAGCGGAGATTCTCGACCTGATCCTGTCAACGGCGTTGTTCGGCTGGGCAAACCGCCTGATGCATGTGCTCGGCGATCCGGTGCGGTCTGACGGTGGGGAGGCATGACTTGACGACTTCAGCGATGTGGCGCTTTATTGATTGCGGGGGGTTCGGCGTCTGATGGGGGACGAGATCCGGATCGGCATTGCGGGTGCAGGCTCGATCGCTTTCGGAACGGCGGCGCTGGTCGCCGCGAACGGGCATGCCCCGATGCTCTGGTCGCCTTCGGGCACGGGAACAGTGGCGTTGGCCGACGGCAATCCGTTGATCGCAGAGGGGGCCCTCGACGCTGTCGTGACACCACGCATCGCCGCCACTGCCAGGGAACTGGCCGAAGAGAACGATTGCCTCATGATCGCCCTTCCCGCCTATGGCCATAGGCCGGTGATGGACGCGCTTGCGCCAAAAGTCCGGGACGATCAGCACGTGATCATCTCGTCTCACGCCTCGTTTGGCGCGATCTATCTGCGTCAGCAACTGGTGGCGCGAGGCATTCGTGCCCCTGTGACCGCCTGGGGCACGACCGCGCCAACCGGGCGCCGGCAGTCGCCGTCGCGGGTGCGGATCAACACGGTTCGCGAGTTGATCGACATTTGCACCTTGCCAGAAGATCTGTCGGATGAGGCTCTGACGCTATGCCAGCAACTGTTTGGGGATCGGTTCCAGCCGCGAGAAGGGCTGCTGGCGATATCGCTCTCGAACCTGAACCCGCAAAATCACATGGGCATCGCGCTGGGCAACATGACCCGGATGGAACGCGGCGAGGACTGGAGCCAGGGCGAGAACGTCACTCCCAAGATCGGTCGCCTGCTTGAGTCGCTGGATGCCGAGCGCTTGGCAATCGCCAAGGCATTGGGGGTGAAAGTGCGCACGATCTTTGAGCATTTCCACCTGTCGTTCCACGTGCCCGTGGCTTCGATCTCGGAGATGAACCAAGAGATGCACGCTGTGGGAAACGGCGGTACCGGACCCGCGACGGCCGATAGCCGTTACGTTACAGAAGATGTGCCATACGGACTGGTCCCGACCGCCGCACTTGGCCGAATGGCGGGTCGACCGGCGCTGCTGCACGAGGCAGGCATTCGCATATTCTCGGCCATGTATGGCCGGGACTTCATCGCCGAGAACGCGCTTCTCGATGCCATAGACTTGTCGGGCCATTCGCTCGACGACCTGAAGGAAGCTGCGAAGACCGGCCTTCTGATCCACCCGGATGTCGTCATGGCGTCCGCCGATAAATAGCCAACCCAACAGAAATGGAGAAAGAAATGACCAATCTGACAATTGACCGTCGTCGCTTCCTCAGCACCAGTGTTGCTGGGGCGGCCATGCTGGCAAGTCCGGCCTATCTGCGGCGCTCGTCTGCACAGGGCAGCGGCGAGGTGAACGTCTGGACCTACAACCAGTTCGTTCCCGACGCCTTCAAGGATCAGTTCGAGGCCGATACCGGCATCAAGGTAAACGTCCGTCTTGTCGACGATCAAGGCAAGCAATTCAATCTCTTGGCCGCCGAAGCACCGAATCCGACGGTGGATGTCGTTACGGTCGCCGGTCATCGGTTCCTTCAGTTCATCGACAGCGAATTGCTGGCCCCGATGGACACCAGCCGGTTGTCGAACTGGGGAAATATCAACCCGACCTTCTCTGAAAGCGACTGGGCCACGATCAACGGCCAAAAATGGGGGGCGCCGATCCTCTCGGGCATGGAGGTGTTGTCCTACAATACCGAATTCGTCACCGCGGAAGAGGCCGAGACCTGGGACACGCTGTTCAGCGAGGAATACAAGGGTCAGACCGCCTACATCATCCAGGACATGATGTCGATCGTCATGCTGATGATGGGTTATGACGGCAATATGGTTGCCTACCTGGACGACCCTGACGAGGCCGCGCGAATCGTCGAGGAAGCGAAGAACTTCCTGATCGAGAAGAAGCCGCTTGTCCGGAAGTACTATGACAGCGGTGCCGAAGTGCAGCAGATGTTCATCAATCAAGACATCGTTCTTGGTCACTCGTGGAACGGTCCAGCTGCCGCATTGATCAATGATGGCTTCCCGTTGGGCATGTCTATCCCGCAGGAAGGTTCATATGGCTTCGTGTACACGCTGAACATTGCCAACAACGCTCCGAATCCGGACAACGCCTATACGCTCCTGAACGCGCTCCTGGCGTCTCCCGAAATCGGTGCCTCGATGACCAAGGCGTCGGGCTTCATCTCGACATACAAGGACGCCTCGCAATACCTGACCGAGGCCGAGAAGCGGTCCACCTCCTTCCCGGAGGAGCAACTGGCCAACTTGCAGTTCTTCCGCGCCGAGGCGAATGAGATGAAATACGGTCTCGTTGACCCCGCTGTGGAAGCCGTGAAGGCAGCCTGAGGTCCTGACACGCCGCACGCCCCCTCACGGGGGTGTGCGGGCCGAAACTGACACCTCCGTTTCCGCCCATTGGAATCCGCCCCCTTTCACCGAGGGCGTGCGTGCCGACCTGACCGGCTAGGGGAACGTCATGAATCCAGAAGTCGCATCCGCGTCTGAACCACGGGGCGTGCCGGGGGAGGGTCACGCCGCATTTTGGGGCCGGGCGACCCGTTGGGGCCCCTACAAGGCCCTGTTGGCCTTCGTTTGCGCGTCGCCGCGGCGCCAGTTCTTCATTCTCGCCGCGCTGCCGGTCATTTGGGTCCTGACGCAGCATCTCGGACCAATGCTCCAGATGCTCCGTGTCAGCCTGACCGACGCCTATCCGGTTGCCCAGGACGCCCAGACCCAGTTCACGCTGGAACATTACGGGCGGTTCTTCGGGGACAGGCTGTTCTGGATGCCGTTCTTCCGGACGCTCGCCTTTGCGAGCACCTTCACCTTGGCGACGCTCATCATCACGTACCCCGTCGCGTATTTCCTTGCCCGGCATGTCAGCCGAAAGAACCAGCTCCTGTTTCTTCTGTTGCTTCTCGTTCCCTTCTGGGTCGGCGAAATTGTGCGGACCTATGCGATCATGATCCTGTTGGGAAATACCGGAGCGGTCAACCTTGCGCTAAAGTGGCTGGGGTTGGTCGATCGGCCGATCCCGTTCATGTACACGAGCTTCTCGATGGGCGTCGGCATCGTCTATCTGACGGCGCTATACATGCTGCTTCCGCTCTACTCGGCACTGGAAAAGCTCCCGCAAAGCTACTGGGAAGCGGCGGCCGATCTCGGCGCAGGCGCCTGGATCAGGTTCCGCCGCGTGACATTGCCCCTGACGATCGAGGGCATTTCGTCGGGGTGCACGCTGGTCTTCCTGATCTCGACGGGATTCTACGCGACGCCGGTGCTTCTTGGTGGTCCCTCGACCACGGTCTTTGCCGAGACAATCGCGGGTTTCTTCCACGTGGCAGGTGACGAGTGGCCGACTGGCGCTGCCTTTGCGACGATCATGTTCCTCGCTGCACTGGCGATCTCGGGCGTCTTTCAGCGGTTGATGTACATGCTCAGAAAGGGTGACACCAAGTGACCCGCAACACGCGCATCTTGCTCTCCTGCGTCTACTGGGCCTTCGTCCTCTATGTGTTTGTGCCATTGATCCTGATGATTCTCATGGGATTCAAGGATTCGAGGTTCATAGGGTTTCCGATCAAGTCCTGGACGCTCGACTGGTACCTTGGCGTGTTCGAGGATGCCGAAGTGATCTCGGTCTTTGGCTATTCCATCGCGATCGCAGTGTCCGCATCCGTGATTTCAATCGCGGTTGGGCTTTGGATCGCGGTGTTGCTGGAGGGTCGGAAGTTCTGGGGACGTGCGACGGTGTTCGGTCTTGCCATCCTGCCCGCGCTTGTGCCCGGAATCATCTCGGCAATCGCGTTCCGAATCTATGCGCGACTTCTTGGCATCGAACCGGGGATGTTCGCGATCATCTGGGCCCACGCAGTCCACAACGTGCCATTTGTGGTGCTGGTGGTCATGGCGCGCCTCTCGACCCTGCCAAAGAGCCAGATCGAGGCGGCTCGCGACCTCGGCGCCGACCCGCTGGTGGCCTTTCTAAGGATCACTTTGCCCTACCTTACCCCCGCTATCATGGGCGCCAGCATCTTTTGCCTGCTGCTCAGCTTCGACGACTTTGTCCGCTCTTTCTTCCTTGGCAGTTACGAGCCGACGCTGCCAGTTCTGATCTTCGCCATGCTGCGTTCGGGCATGTCGCCGGAGATAAACGCAATTGCCACCGTCGCGCTGCTCCTTACGGCTGTCCTCGGCATTTGGGCCGAGCGTTATGTGCGTCGTACGAACAAGGATCCGCGAAGATGACCTCGCAGCCTCCCCTCGTCAGCATCGAAGGCGTCTCGAAGACCTTCGGCCACGCCGTCGCGCTTGAGCGGATGGAACTGGATATCGCCGAGGGCGAGTTCGTCACCTTCCTGGGCCCCTCGGGTTGCGGCAAGTCTACGACGTTGCGTCTTCTCGGCGGGTTCGAGCGCCCGGACACCGGACGCATTGTGCTGGAAGGCAAGGACGTGACCCGGCTGCCGCCCGACCGGCGCAACGTGAACATGGTGTTCCAGGACTATGCGCTGTTTCCGCACATGACGGTCCTGCAAAACATGGCCTTCGGACTGGAACTGACGAGCATGAGTCGAGGCACCATCAAGGCCAGACTGAAAGAACTGATGGCGTTCCTTGAGCTTGCCGACTACGGCGACCGATATCCTGGCCAGCTTTCCGGAGGACAGCGGCAGCGTGTCGCCCTTGCGCGCGCACTTGCCCTTGATCCCGCGCTTCTCCTGCTCGACGAACCGCTAGGCGCACTGGACGCGAAGCTTCGGGGACAGGTCCAGCAAGAGCTGAAGTCGATCCAGAGGCGGACCGACAAGACCTTCGTCTTCGTCACCCACGACCAGGAAGAGGCACTGACCATGTCCGACCGGATCGTGGTGATGAATGCCGGGCGCGTCGAACAGGACGGCACGCCCGAAGAGCTTTACATTCACCCCGCCAACCGTTTCGTCGCGGAGTTCATTGGCGAAACAAACTTGATCTCGGGCGAAATCCGCAGCCAGGAGGGTGAAGAGGTAGTGATTGATTGGCACGGTTCGATCCTGCGCGGCCACAGGCGGCCGGAAGACCCGCATCCCGACGGACAGGTCACCGCCTCGGTCCGGCTGGAACGGCTGGAGTTGCATTGGGAAAGGCCCGCAAGAGTCAATGCAGTTCAGGGCCGCGTGGTCGGCAAGACCTTTCTCGGCAGCCGGATGATGGTGAACCTGCTCGTCGAACAGGCCGCGGGTGCGACTCTGAAGGCCTATGTTGACATGGAGACAGGTCAGGCCGTGGGCGACGCGCCGGTGTGGATCTGTTGGGACGCCGACAGCATGGCCGTCCTGAGTGACTGACCCCGAGGATTGGGCGACTGACCCAGAGGCGCTGCGGCGTCTTGGATGTAGCTCGCCAGAACCGCACCGATTCCCCGCACAAGCCGATCAAGATGGCATGGCAGGCGTGCCGCCCGGAACCGGATTTGTCCTGTCGAATTCGGTCACTCGGAACGGGATGCCTGCGCTTTCGGTCAACGCGCCAAGGGCCACCGATTTCTCGCTCAGCTCCATGGGCGCGCATCGAGATCCAGGGCGCGTTGCGGGACTTTGCGGACCGCCCATGGGCGGGTTTGTCGACCGACGGGTCTCGGCGACGGTCATCGGAAAGCGCGATGTCTGGAATGGCCTCATGATCATGTCCGGTGATTGAGGCACCCGGATCGCGAATTGATCCCCAACCGCTTCTTGAAGGCGGTGAATTCCAGCGTGCTGCTTGAGCGGTGACCCGGGGCTGTCTCACTCGCGCATTTCGTCGGGCCCGACCCCCCAGATCTGGCCCTTGCGGACCCAACCCCGGATGCCGTTTGCGCTGATCTTGCACCAGTCCGGCGCGCAGCTGCCAAGCCGCGCGACAACGCCAGCCTCCGCGTAGGCCTTGATCACGGCCTCGATCGACGGCTTGGCGTGAAGCGGTGTCAGGTCGTCCTCGACGATCACGTGGCGCACGCCCG
>VXPN01000545.1 GCA_009839535.1 Boseongicola sp. SB0662_bin_57
CGCAACGACGCCGTCGATGATGGTGAAGCCGCTCATTCCTTTGCCCCGTAGCTCCTTCGTGCGTGTCTATCCCGCTCCAAACACTTCTCCAACCAAAGTGGCAAGGTCGGGCATCAATTGCACCTTCATGCCGGCCGTCGTGCCGGTCTTGCTCCGTTCAGGCAGGATCGCGGATTCGAATCCAAGCTTTTCCGCCTCTTTCAGGCGGGCTTCCGTCTGGCCGACCGGTCTCAGCGTGCCGGACAGGCTTATTTCGCCAAAGACGACCGTTTGCGGCGGCAGGTGCATGTCTTCGCGTGCAGAAAGCAGCGCGGCGGCGACGGCGAGGTCCGCGGCCGGTTCGGTGATCCGGAGGCCGCCGGCGACGTTGAGGTATACGTCAAGCCCTGCAAACGGAATGCCGCATCGTGCTTCAAGAACCGCCAGGATCATGGCAAGCCGACCGCCGTCCCAGCCGACCACCGAGCGCCGGGCGCTGCCGGCCGGGGCTGGGGAGATCAGTGCCTGGATCTCGCAAAGGACGGGCCGAGTGCCCTCGATGCCTGCAAAGACGGTCGTGCCGGGGCTGCCTGCGTCGCGATCGGAAAGGAACAGCGCGGACGGATTCGCGACTTCGGCAAGGCCGGTGCCGGTCATCTCGAACACCCCGATCTCGTCAGCCGGTCCGAACCTGTTCTTGACGGCGCGGAGGATCCTGAACTGGTGTCCGCGCTCGCCTTCGAAGTAGAGCACCGTGTCGACCATGTGCTCGATGACGCGCGGACCCGCAATCTGGCCTTCCTTGGTGACATGGCCCACAAGCACCACGCTGATGCCCTTGCGCTTGGCGAATGACGTGAGTTCATGAGCCGCCGCACGCACCTGCGACACCGAGCCTGGCGCGCTTTCGACCGTGTCCAGCCAAACGGTCTGGATCGAATCGATGACGGCGACCGAGGGCCTCTCCTCTTCCAGGGTCGTCAGGATGTTTCGGAGGTCGGTTTCCACGGCGAGCTGCACCGGAGCATCGGTCAGGCCAAGGCGTTTGGCACGCAGCCTGATCTGGCTGGAAGCTTCTTCCCCCGAGATGTAGACCGCCCGCAGTCCCTTTCGTGCATAGGCCGCCGCCGCCTGCAGAAGCAGCGTCGACTTGCCGATGCCCGGGTCTCCGCCCACAAGGACGGCACTTGCGGGAACGAGCCCGCCGCCAAGAACCCGGTCGAGCTCGGCCACGCCCGAATTGTCGCGCGGAAGAGGTTCGTCCTCGCTCGCAAGGTCGCTGAGCGAAACGGCATTGCCGCGTACCGGGCCAAGACCCTTGGCTCCAGGTCCGGTCGACAGGGGTGCATCCTCGGAAATCGAGTTCCAGGCACCGCACTCGTCGCAACGTCCGGACCACTTGGCATGCACGGCGCCGCAATTCGCGCAGGAGAGGCGCATCGACTTCGTCATGGCGCCTTCTTGCCTGTGCCGAAAGGGCGAGACAAGCAGGTATCGCGCAGGAAAGTCGCCTGACCTGCCGGGTCTGATGCGTGATTCTGCGCGATGAACGGATGCGCATTTCCCGGGACTGGCGCGGATTGGCGGAGGTCTCTTCCCGTGCCGCCCGACCTGATCGCCCGAACTGCGGCATGGGCGTCAACGAACCGTCTTGATCGGTCCCTCGGCGCTGCCGGCGATGAACTGCGCGACGCAGGGATCGCCGCTGCTGTCCATTTCGCCGGCTGGCCCGGTCCACTGGATCATGCCGTCATGGAGCATTGCGACTTCGTCCGCGATGGCCCGGACGCTCGACATGTCATGGGTGATGGTCATGGCAGTCGAGCCCATCTCGCTGGCAATCCCGCGGATCAGGTCGTTGATGACGCCGGCCATGATCGGGTCGAGCCCGGTCGTTGGCTCGTCGAAGAAGATGATCTCGGGTTCGGTGGCGATGGCGCGCGCAAGGCCTACACGCTTCTGCATGCCTCCCGAAAGCTCGGCCGGAAACAGGTCTGCCACGTCGGGCGACAACCCGACCCGGCGGAGCTTGTCGGCCGCGATTTCGCGCGCTTCGGCCCGCGGCTTCTTGAGGGATCCGCGCAACAGCCGGAACGCCACGTTTTGCCAGACAGGAAGGGAATCGAAGAGTGCGCTGCCCTGGAAGAGCATTCCGAACCGGGCGAGGAAGGCGTCCCGTTCGGGCGTGCCCTGCCGGAGATTGGTGACGTCGCTGCCGTCCACGCTGATGGCGCCCTTGTCTGGCTGAACAAGCCCCAGCACGCATTTCAGGAGCACCGACTTGCCCGTGCCCGAGCCGCCGATGATCACCATGCTCCTGCCCTTCCGCAGGGTCAGGTTCACGCCGGTCAGAACCGTGTTCGCGCCAAAGGCCTTATGTACGTCCACAAGTTCGATCATGCCGAGAAGAACAGTTCGGTAAGCACGAAATTGGCGGCGAGGATCAGCACGCTTGCGGCAACGACCGCGCCCTTGGTGGCCCGCCCGACGCCTTGCGCGCCCCGGCCGGATCGCATGCCGAAATAGCATCCCATCAGGGCGGCAAGGAAGCCGAAGACGGCCGCCTTGGCGAGCGACGAGACGACGTCCAGCGGCTCCAGGAAGTCAATGGTGTTTCTCAGATACGTTCCGGCGTTGAAACCCAGCCGCTCGACGCCGACGAGATAGCCGCCCATGATTCCGATGATGTCGCCGACGCCGACCAGGAACGGCATGACGACCGTTGCCGCGAGGACGCGAGGCAGCGTCAGGTACTTGGCCGGATTGGTCGAGAGGGTGATCAGGGCATCGATCTGTTCCGTGACCTTCATCGTGGCGATTTCGGCTGCGATCGAGGAGGTGACGCGGGCGGCGATCATGAGGCCGACAAGAACCGGTCCCAGTTCGCGAACCATGCCGATCGCGACGATCTGGGGCACGACGGCCTCGGCCGAGAAGCGCGCACCGCCGGCATAGATCTGGAGGGCGAGCGCGCCGCCGGTGAAGATGGTGGTCAGTCCGACCACTGGAAGCGAAAAGTAGCCAATCTGCACAAGCGCCTGTGCGAACTCGCGGGGATAGTAGGGAGGGCGTCCCAAGTGGCTGACGGTATCGATGGCGAACAGCGTGACCCGGCCGATTGCAGCGAGCATCGCGAGCACTGCCCGCCCGATGATGGCCAGGGCGTTCATTGCGGCAGGTATACGCGTTCATAGCGTGCTCCGAGGGATGTCAGGATCTCGTACCCGATCGTGTCGGCGGCCTCGGCGAAGGCGTCAACCGAAGCATTCGGGCCGATGACCTGCAACGATGCCGGCACCTCGTGCAGTCCGCTCACGTCAACGGTGACGAGGTCCATCGATATGCGTCCGACGACGGGGCAGGGCGTGTTCCCGGCGAAGACCACGGCTTCGGGCGCTGCCGCACGCAGGAGTCCGTCTGCGTATCCGGCGGAGATCGTGGCAACCTTGGTCGGAGCGACCGCGGTCCAGGCATTGCCATAGCCCACGGTTTCGCCGGGCTGAACGGTCCTGGTCTGGATCACCGGCACGTCAATGCAAATGGCTGGCAGGGCTCCGCCAAATGGCTGGCCGCCGTAGAGCCCGACGCCCGGTCGGGTAAGGTCGAAATGGTACTCCGGCCCGAGGAGAATCCCGCCGGTGGCGGCCAGCGAACGGCGGCGTGAGATTCCGTCGGTCATTCCGTGAAATGCATCAAGCTGCCGCGCATTCATTGGATGATCGGGTTCGTCGGCGCAGGCGAGGTGGCTCATGACGAGGAGCGGCCCTGACTCCAGGAGCTCGCCCTTGCAGTCGTTCCATTCAGAGGGCTCAAATCCCAGACGGTTCATGCCGGTATCGAGCTGAACGCCAAAGGGATGGGCGGGCGCATTCGTGGCATGGCGTGACATCTGGTCCGGCGCGTTGAGCAACGGGATCAGGCGTGCCGAAACCAGCGCATCGGATTCACCTTCCATGTGGCCGGCAAACACGTAGATGTCGGGCAGGTCGCCAAGCACGTCGCGGACCGCGACGCCTTCCTCTGCAAGGGCGACGAAATAGCTCTTCGCGCCCGCTTCAGCCAGTGCCTTCGCAACCCGGGCTGCCCCGATTCCATATGCGTCGGCCTTGACGACGGCGGCCGTCTCCACTTCGTTGTCCGTCAGGGCGTCAAGTGCGCGCCAGTTTGCGCAAATGGCGTCAAGATCGATGGTCAGGCGCGCGGCTCCCATGTTCGAGGGTGTCGGACACGGGGTGTGCATCGTCAACCCCGGATTGCTCGTATCCGCAGGGTTCGGCGATGCCACGGGGTTGAATCGAAGGGCCGGCGCGTCGGGTTGCCGAGGTGGAGGCGGCATTTGCGCAATGCGTCGGATGCGCCAATGCCGCGCGCACGTGAAGCCCGTCTGCCTCAACGGGTTGCGCACGAACGGGGCCTGCAGCCGGGAAGATCCGCAATGTCTCGGGGCGGGATCCTGCTGCAGGGTGCGGCGACATCGGAGAATTCCGGAATCCATGCTTGATCCCCAAGGCGATCCGTCTGACAGTCCCGGAACGAAGGGTTGCGGTCACGCTCGACCCGGGAACGGCAGACTGCTAGGGACATCAAGGGCCGACATGAGGGACGAACAGGACAGGAAAGGAACTGCCGTGACGGGATTGAAAACCATGCTTGCAGCCGCCATTGCGATGTCAATGCTGCCTGTTTGGCACGGTACCGCTGATGCGCAGGAAGCGGGCAGCTTTCGCAGCCAGCAAAGCTATGTCCAGGACTACACCACCATAGATCATGCGGCAGGCGCTGTCACTGCAGGGACGCTCGTTGGAACCAGCACGATTCTGGAGAGCAGCGGTCCGCCCTTTGTCAAGGGTGAGACGAGCGTCGCGAGGTGTGTCGTGTTCGTTCGCACGATGCGAAACGGTGTCGTTGAAGTGGAGTCTCCATGCACGCACACGGATGTCACGGGTGATGAGTATTATCTTCTGGCCCGTCGAAGGGAAGGCGACATTGCCGAGAGCGGTGGCGGCGAAGGTCGGGCTGAGATCATGGGCGGAACCGGAAAGTATGCCGGTATTTCGGGCGAATGCACTTATGTGGCACGATACCTTCCCGCAAACCACGCTGACACATCCAGCAAATGCACATGGCAAAAGCCGTAATGCCCATGCTTGCCCACCTTGCGGCATCGGTTCCAGTTGAACGGGGCATGGAAATTGATCACATGAACGCGCGGGGACGAGGCAACATCGCAGGACGGCCGCCAGCCAGGATGTTCGGCGTCAGACGCGCAGCAACGTTGCGCGCCTGTCCGGGACTCCGCCGTCTTGGGGTCTTGGCCATGCCTCGCAGATGCCTGAATGCGCTGTCCCGACTTGCGGCTGTCACGGCTCTTGCCTTGATGTCGTTGTGTCCGGGAGTTGCAGGCGCGGACGAATTCTATCTACGGGGCGGTCTTGGACTTGACTGGACCAGCGAAGCGGCCTTCGCCGATATCGACTGTTCCAGCACCGTGCCGGCGGCGCTGTACGGCTGCGGAACGGACCGCGATGGCGCGCCTCGCCGTTCCCTCGGCGACTTCGGGAAGATAGCGGTGCTGGAATTCGGGCTCGGTTACGCACCCGCGGGCGCGATGCGCTACGAGATTCTGGTGGAACATCGGCCACGCTACAGCTTCGAGGGCCGTGCTAACTTTCTCGCGCCGGACCGACAGCAGTCGGTGGCCGCAGACATCTCTTCGGTGTCCGGCATGCTGGCGGCGTTTGCCGACTTTCCCGAGCTTGGGTCGGGCGGACGTGCGGCGATCACGCCCTACGTCGGAGCGGGCGTTGGTGCCGTGCGCAACCGGATCGGCATGACCACCATGACGTTTCCGGCGACAACCACGAGCGTGCGGGGCGGGAGCCGGACGGACCTGGCCTGGATGGTGACCGCTGGAGTCTTGGTGCCGCTGAATGAGCGGCTTGGTCTGGATGTGGCGTGGCGCTACACCGATCTCGGCGAGGTTCACACCGGGAGGGGCGAAGGCGGAGTGATGTGGCGCGACGGCAGCCGCGAACCGATTGCGCTTGATCTGGCTCCCACGTGGGCGCGCATCCGGAGCCACGGTCTCCGGGTGACGCTGCGGTATTCCTTCTGAGAGAGAACGTGCTGATGCACCTGCGCAACATGTTTGCCTGCGGAGAGTTGGGGGCAGCGGCAACCACAAAGGAATTCTTGGCAGTTCGCACCGAGGGCAGGTGCAGGCTGAAGCACTACAATCTCGACGTCATCATTTCGGTCGACTATCGCGTCAATGTCAGGCGCGGCAGGCGCTTCCGGCGATGGGTCACGCGCACCCTGCACGGCCACCTGGTGTAGGGCTTTGCGCTGAACGAGCGGCGGCTTGCCGAGCGCGGCCTGCGGGAAGCGCGGGAGACCCTTGATCTGCTGGCATCGACGCCCAAACCAGACCCTGGCGGGGCGATGCCGGGCAGGCGGTACCGGACCTGATCTCGGGCTATGCCGATGCATGGCGCCTGCTGCTGGAATGCGACGAGGGCCGACTGTCAGCACAGCCCGGCACGAGGCCGTCAGGCGTGCTCGATCACGAGCGGGCGATTGGCGTGATCGCGGAGTTCCGGCGCGACCTCGATGGCGTGCGAGCAGGCCTCGCCCTGTGTTCGGCAGTTCCCGCGGAGATGCGCTGTCTGCCATTCTGGGCAACATTGAGCAGACCATGTTCGGCGAACCCCTCCGCCGCAGGCGCAAGGAGAAGGCGGCACATCTGCTGTACTTCGTGGTGAAGGACCATCCTTTCACGGCAACAAGTGTTCGGGACAGGAAAATGCCAATGAGCCGGTCGGAGCAGGAACAAAGGGTGAGTGGTGGGTTGACCGGACGTGTCGGCAGCATTCATGCTTCCGATGCTGGAAGGACGTGTCATGGTTGCCAGAACGACATTCAAGTATCGCTTCAAGGTTGCAGGGAAAGTCGTGCATTGGGGCATCACGACGGATTTGAAGCGCCGCGAGGCAGAGCACCGGCGCCGGTGGCCCAATGGCTGCATTGAACAAGTTGGCTCGGTTACCACCCGCGAAGAAGCGTGGGAGTGGGAAAGGCAGCAGACCGGGCAGCGTTTCAGTTCCGCCTCGTAATGGTTTCGGACGAGGCCTTGCCGGGCCAGGCGGAAACTGAAAAGACGATCTCCCGCATTCATGTCGTGGTCACCGGTGCCGGATTCACCCGCGCCCTGGTTCCCGGTGCGCCGCTGCTTGTTGACGACTTCAACAACGATGTCTTGGAAGGCAAGGTCCATGGCTTGCCCAACGCAAGCCGACTGCTGGATTGGGAGCGGAACCCTCATCCGCAAGGGCACATCGACATCGAGCGCCTGATGACCCGCCTCGATGCGCTGATGCCTTACGACTACGCGGAGGAAGTCGGAAATGCGGCCAACGAATATGGCTTCCTTCTTTCTGAATTGAAGAGAGCGTTCCTTGACCGGATCCATGAAGCCCGCAAGGGAAAGGTCCATGGCGACGAGTTGAAGCATTTTGCTGAGTTCTGCGAGAGCGATCGTTGCTGCTGCATCACCTTCAACTATGACGACTTTCTCGACGAGGCGCTTGCGCAGACCGCAAGCTGGAACCCGTATTGGGGATACGGGTTTTTCTGCCCGTCGTCCCAGGACACGATCGCCAGTTTCGACGATCTGGAGCAAAACTCGATGCTGCAGTTGCTGAAGCTTCACGGATCGATCAATTGGCGGCCGAAACTGGGTTATGCGAGCCCGGTCGCCGTCGACAGCACCACTCATCATCACGTCTGGCCAGGCGCCAGGCTGCGATTTCCGCAGGTAAGCTGAGATCTTGAACATGAGCCCGTCTTGGTTCCACCCGTTCTTTCGAAATCGAGTCTCGTCGAACAACCGGTGCTGCGTCTTGTCTGGTCGCGCGCGTTCAACTGGCTGTCGAAGGCACACGAAGTCACGTTCATCGGCTATTCGTTCCCGGTCACGGACATCTCGGCCCGGACCTTGTTCTCTGAATCGCTGAAAGACCTGCCACGAGGGGACATCAACGTCGTGAACCTGAGTCGTGACGATTCAGAGGCCGAAGCCACACGCGGTCAGTACTGTTCGGTTCTAGGTGAAATCCCCGAGGAGAACTTCCACTTCGATGGCGCCCTGGAATGGATTCGAAACCTTTGGTTGCAGCGCGACGGAGTCTGGACAGGCGCATCGCCGGTCGATGGTCCCTGGTTCCGACCATGCTGATGTTCTCGACTCCGACAGACAAGAAAGGCTCGCTGCACATGATCACTCAATCTGGCTGCGCTGACGGCAGTCAGCAGCCGGAACGTCTCGCCGGGCGCGCGGCGCACCTTGGAATGGCCAAGACAATGAAACTTCCAGTCTCAATTGGAATTCACGTCAGAGCCAAATGAAATCCCTATATTTCAGCCGTTTCCGGCGCTATCGCATTTGCTCGAAAGCCGCCGAACCAACACTATGCCAACACGAGGGCCAGATCGCCCTCCTGTCCGCGCATGCAGCGACAGGAGGGGACACAGACACGATTCGTTTCCGGCCGGCAAGTCCCACGGAAGCATGACCGGTCATGCCGGCTGATATCGGCGAACGTCGATCTCGTCAGCGCGTGCCCGCATCCGCGTCGCGTCGTGCACGCCTGCATCCTGAGCAGCAGGTCCATGCTGAGGCCGAACGCCTTCTCCACCCGCAGCGCCATTTCGGGCGACAGCGAGGGTTTGCCGTTCACGAGGTCCGAAAGAGTCGCGCGCTGCACGCCGAGAACCCGCGCTGCCGCGGCAACGCTAAGCCCCGACTCCTCAAGGGCCTCGATCCGGATGAACGTTCCGGGATGAGGGGAAGCCATCCCCATCCTAATGCGGTGTCCTTCCTTGCGGTGCGGGACGGCCGGATTGCCAGGGCGGAGGAGTATTTCGCGGAGAACGGCCCTCCGCCGTTTGACCGTTCGGCGTTCGCCGAGCGCTATTGATCCACAATCCGCTTCCGTGGCTCGCCTGCGTTGCCTCGGTCCATGCCATGATGCCCTTTTGTCGATTCCGGCATCCGCAGGATTGCCATGACTTGAGGATATCCGCGAAGCCTGGAGGGCGCTTTCAGACATCCTGCGCCTTCGACATGACGGGCCCGCTTGAAACGACCTGACATGGACGAAAGAAGCCATCCTGCATCGGAGCGGCACTCCGCCGTTCAGGAACGGATTCAGGAACTGAGGTCCGGCAGCGGGGTTCAGGGCGACATTGCCGAGTGCCTGTCGCAGCCTTTTCGGAAGCGTGACCCCCGACCCGGGCGAGCGCATCACGCGTGGCGGCATCGTTTCCTGAGCGATGGCAAGGTCATTGGTGGCATCCGTTCCTGCAATGACCGCCTGCCCGTCGAGGCAGGCGACGATCATGAAGACCTCAGGACCTGGAATCGCCGCCATAGTGTCGTGGACGTCGGACAATGACGACGACCGTCAACGCCGTGCCTGCTGCGGCGATCATGGCCAGGATGACGAGCATGCTCTCGGCGGAAAGGCCGAGACCGGCGAAGGCGACGAGCGCGGAGACGCTGAGAAGTCCGGCGAGGAGCGACTGCGCTGACAGGATCGTGGCGCGGAGACCGTCGATCGGCACCTCTTCGTTGACGGCGGTCGTGCAGGTCGCTTCCAGCCATCCCCAGGCAAACCGCAATGCCGCCATCGCGACGAAGACCGTGGCCAGCGACACGCTGAAGCGCAGCCCGAGGATGCCGACGACGGCGAGTGCCAGCGCGGCGGCTGTGGCCGCATGCCACGACCCGAACATGGCGTTGACGCGGGTGGTCAGGTGCGCGCCCCAGGCCGCGAAGACGGTCACCGCGCTGTAGAGCAGCCCGTTTTCAGGGCCCGCCAGGTCCAGTTCGTTCAGGAGCGGCTGGATCGTGAAATACGTCACCGTGAGCACGAAGCCGGAGCAGGCCCCGGCGAAGAACCAGAACCTGAACTCCGCAGCGTCCACAAGCGCCCGGAAGAGGTGTCGCAGGCGCAGGGCTTCGGTCTCCGGTCGATCATGCGGAGCACGCGCGTTAGGCAGGAGCAGCGAGAGAATGAAGGCGACAGCCGCCACAGCGACGGCAGTGTCTCCAAGCAGTTCCAGCGACACGGTCGTCACCAAGGTGCCGAGCGCGCCGGCGGCCACGACTCCGGTCCACGCGGCGGAAGTGAAGGCCGGCTGCGCCTGGCGGTAGGGAGGAGGGCCTCCCTCCTTCCCGTCGTTGCACAGCCTGTACAGCAACGACTCCTGCACGCCCGAGCTTGCGCTCTCGGAAAGCGCGAAGAGCGCCTGCCCGATGAAGAGCGCGGGCAGCGGCCCGAACGCGAGGCAGGCCACGCCGGCCAGTGCCAAGATGCTTGAGAGGCGCAGCGTCGGCGTCTCTCCGATCCTGTCGGCGAGCAGTCCCAGGGGAACCTCGCTGAAGACCCGCGTCGCGCAGTAGGTGGCGAAGAGCAGGCTGATCTCCGCGGTCCCGACACCGACGCGGTGCGCGAGGAAGATCGCGAAGAACGGGGCCAGCACCGACATCCTGGACAGGAACGCCCACAGGTAGAGGACCCTGAGACCGGGTGTGGCGAGAATGCGGCGAGGGCCCAGGCTGCTGCTCGTGCGGTTGCTTCGTGTTCTGGCTGCGCGAAGTCCAGTGCCCGCGCGACAATGGCCGGACGTTGCACGGGTCGGGACACGATTGCCACCCGGCCGGAAAGGGGCTGCGGCAGCAGGAACGTGTGCGCCGTTGCGGCGCGGTTCGCTCCCGGCACCGTGGCACCCTGCGCATCAACGCAAGCAACTGTCGAGCCAGAGAGGAATTCCTGCATGGAACGAATGGCGGGTCCAGTGATTGCGTCTTCTGTCATCGGCCAGCGCGAAGCGCATGAAATATGTCATAGCGTTTCCGAGTGGTCGGCAAGCGTCCGTACGGACTCGCCATGGCCGGATCGTGCGACGGTCGCCGCGAAACGGCGATCCGCCGTCACCACCGTCGCGCCGATGCGGTGCGCGAGCGCGAGATAGACGCAGTCGTAGACCGGATGGTCGAGGGCCAGCGCCAGACGTGCCGCATCGGCGGCTACCGTCTCGTCGTCGTGCCAGCGCACCGGCATGTCGGGCAGCCAAGCCAGGGCGGCGCTTGCATCGATGTGTTCGGCCTGGCCCAGCCGCACCCTGCGCCACACCGCGTTGGCGACCTCGGAGGCCAGCAGGCGCGGCGCGTGCAGCTCCCGTCCGCTCGCTACCAGTTCCCGCGCGGCATCCGAGTCGGGCTCGTCGACCAGCAGCTTTACGGCAACGCTTGCATCGACGACGAGGCGCATCAGAATTCGTCGCGATGACCGCGGTCGCGGTCCTCGCGGATCAGCACTTCCGCAGGGGTCTGCTTGCGTCCACTGGTCTTTGCCCGCAACCGGTCCGACGCCTCCAGGAACGCGGCCCGCTTCGCCGCCATGTCGTCGTCGGCGGCGCGTTGCAGGATGTGACGCGCCTCGCCCTCCAGCGAGCGATTGTTCAGGGACGCGCGGCGTTTCAGGCGGTTCACCACATCATCGTCGAGTTGCCGTACATTGATTGTTGCCATCGGCTTTTCTCGCCTGTTGCTATCATATTGATAGCGTATGCTCGCGGCGGGGACAAGTTTCGGGAATTACATGCTTGACAAAACTGACGGCCTGGCCGCCGCAAGCATTGATTTCACGGGTCAGTAGAGGATGCCAGCGCAAGCGCCGTGCAGGTGCGCCAATCCCGGCATCTCGTCCTTCCCCGCCCTGCCGTCAAGGGCAAGCGCAAGGATGCTCTTCGCCACGTTCAGGTCGGCATGGGCCGCATGACCGCAGACCACGCAACGGAAATTTGCCCGAGTTCTGCGGTCGCGACTGCGTTCGTCCTTTGCGCCGCATCCGTCGCATGCCTGGCTCGTGTCCTTCGCCGGAACCAGGATCAGGTTCGTGGCCTTATAGTCAAGCATCCGTGTCCACCGCGTTGTTCAAGGACCAGGGTTGACTTGCGGCAATGCGTGAATGACCTTGTGTCGGCAATTACGGCCCCAGCGAATTCTAGCGCGCCGCATTCCTGAAGGTCAGCGCCCATGCGCCGGACACCGCCTCCAGTGTCGGGGTTGCACCTGATGGCGCCGACACGACGGGGATCGCGATTCACGTCAGGGCGGAACTGGAATCGTCGCATGAAGCTCACCGACCACTCCGTGGCCGATTCGCCGGACCCGGTCCGGGATGCGGCCATCGCCGGCTTGCTTGATGCATGCTTCGGCGGCATGCATGGGGGACGGACCTTCTTCAAGCAGGTCCCGCATCGGCGTGTCCTGGCCTGGAGCAGGGGAGGGATCGTGGGGCATGTGGGCATGGACCTCAGGGCGATGCGCGTCAGCGACTCCACCATGCACGTTCTCGGGATAGTCGACCTTTGCGTCGCTCCGACGGCACGGAGGCAGGGCATCGGCGCCGCGCTGCTGCAGGCGGCGGAGGAACGGGCGGAAGGCCAGTCCTTTGCGCTCTCCATGGCCGACGACCCGCGGCTCTACCGTCGAGCGGGATACAGCCGGATCCATGCTGCGGACGTGACGTTTCTCGCCATCGACGAACTGCGATGCCACAGCGTGGTCCGGCGTGACCTCAGCGAGATTTTCATGGCCAAGCGACTGGCCGGTGGTGCGTGGCCCGACGGTCCGATAGACTTGCTGGGCCACCTGTTCTGATCCGGTCTCGTAATGCAGTCCCCCAGATCATCTTGAGGTTCGGCAGCGCCTCGATGGCATCCCGCTGGATCGGCACCTTGTTCGGCACCGCGATGTCCGCACCCGCGAGTCGCTTGATCACCTTATCAGGCGCAGTGCGGTCGTATTCCGCCCAGCAATGATCGAAGGCTGGTTTCGATACGTTCACCGAGGGTCCGATCGTCGACCGGTCAAGGAAGACAATCCGCATCTTGTCGATCTCGCTTGCAGAACTGCCGGACGGCACGTCCATCGCGCCGCCTTTCATTCCGCGGCCGTCCGGAAGGCGTCTGCATCATCGGAGAAGTGACGCACGGCCGCCCCAACGCCTGCGCCAGGCTCAAACGGAATTCCCACATCGCGCATTGCCAGTTCCACGCCGCCCAGCGATTGCAGCACCATGATCTCGTTCAGCCAGCCCAAGTGCCCAATCCGAAAGACCTTGCCCGCGACCTTGTTCAGGCCCGCGCCGAGAGACAGGTTGTAGCTGTGGTAGGCCGTCCGGATGACGTCATTGGCATCAAACCCGTCCGGCACCAGGATCGCCGTGACCGTGTCCGAGTGCCATTCGGGGCCTTTGGCGCAGATGCGCAACCCCCAAGCCTCCGCCGCGGCGCGCACCCCGCTGGCCAAACGATGGTGACGGGCAAAGACGTTTTGCAGCCCCTCTTCCTTCAGCATGTCGACCGAGGCGCGCAAACCGTGCAGGAGCGTTGCCGCCGGGGTGTACGGGAAGTAGCCCTGATCGTTGGTCTTGATCATGTCCTGGAAATCGAAATAGCAGCGTGGAAGCCCCGCCTGCGGCCCCATGTTGATGGCCTTCTGGCTGACGCCGATCACGGCCAGGCCGGTCGGCATCATGAAGCCCTTCTGAGAGCCCGAGACGATCACGTCCACGCCCCATTCGTCCATGCGGAAGTCGATTGAGGCGACGGAGCTCACGCCGTCCACGAACAGCAGCGCGGGATGATTCAGCTCGTCCAGGATCTTGCGGACCCCAGCGACGTCGGAAGTCACGCCGGTCGCGGTTTCGTTGTGGGTGACAAGCACGGCCTTGATCTGATGGTCCGTGTCCGCTGCCAGTCTCCGGCGATACTCGGCCAGCGGCACGCCTTTGCCCCACTCGACATCGATGGCGTCCACGTCAAGCCCGAACCGCCGGCACAGGTCGACCCAGAGAAGCGAGAACTGCCCGAAGATCGACGCCAGGACCGTGTCGCCTTCGGAAAGCGTGTTCGTGATGGCCGCTTCCCAGCCGCCTGTTCCGGAGCAGGGATAAATGAACACGCGGCCGGTCCTGGTCATGAAAATGTCCTTGAGGCCGTCAAGCAGCGGCAGCGTGAAGTCCGGGAAGTCCGGCGCCCGATGATCCTGCAGGGCCACTTCCATGGCCTGACGGATCTGGAAGGGCATGTTGGTCGGGCCGGGAACGGCCAGTCCGTTGTAACCGGTTTTCATCGGACCTGATCCTCTCAATCTTTGCCAGGGTAGATGGGGAAACGGCCGCAGAGCTCCAGCGCTTCGGCCCGAACGGCCGCTTCTACTTGGGCGTTTCCGTTGGGGCCGTTTGCAGCCAGACCGTCAAGAACGCGCACTATCATCCGGCCGATCCGCACGAATTCGGCCTCGCCGAATCCGCGAGTCGTTCCGGCGGGCGTGCCAAGCCGCACGCCGCTGGTCACGGTCGGTTTCTCGGGATCGTTCGGCACGCCGTTCTTGTTGCAAGTGATGTGCGCGCGGCCCAGGGCCTGTTCCGCCAGGTCGCCCGTGACACCTGCAGGGCGCAGGTCGACCAGCATCAAGTGCGTGTCCGTCCCGCCCGAGACGATGTCGACACCGCCATCTTGCAGCGTCGCGGCCAACGCGCGGGCGTTGATGACGACCTGTCGTGCGTACTCCCTGAATCCCGGATTCAACGCCTCGCCAAAGGCGGCGGCCTTGGCCGCGATCACGTGCATGAGAGGTCCGCCCTGCAGGCCCGGGAACACGGCTGAGTCGACCTTCTTCGCGACTGTCCCGCAATTGGTCAGGATCATGCCGCCCCGCGGACCGCGGAGCGTCTTGTGCGTGGTCGTGGTCACCGCGTCGGCATGCGGCAGCGGGCTGGGATGCGCGCCACCGGCGACCAGTCCCGCGAAATGCGCCATGTCGACCATCAGGTATGCGCCAGCGGCATCGGCGATCTTTCGGAACCTCGCGAAATCGATATGGCGCGGATACGCCGAACCCCCCGCAATGATGATGCGAGGCCTGTGTTCGGCCGCAAGGGCGGCCACGGCGTCGTGGTCGATCCGCTCATCCGGGCCGAGACCGTAGTGAACGGCGTTGAACCATTTGCCTGACAGGTTCGGACGAGCGCCGTGGGTCAGGTGCCCGCCGGCGTCGAGCGACATGCCGAGGATTGTGTCGCCTGGCTGCAGCAGCGCCAGGAACACCGCCTGATTGGCTTGGCTGCCCGAACTGGGCTGGACATTGGCGAAGCCGCTGCCGAACAAGGCCTTCGCCCGCTCGATCGCAAGGCTCTCCGCCTCGTCAACGAACTGGCAGCCCCCGTAATAGCGGCGCCCCGGATACCCTTCCGCGTACTTGTTGGTCAGCACGGACCCGGCAGCATCCAGAACCGCCTGGCTGACGATGTTCTCCGAGGCGATCAGCTCGATTTCGTCGCGTTGCCGGCCAAGCTCACGGCCGATCGCGGCGGCGAGGTCGGGATCCGATTCGGTCAATGGGGATGCAAAGAGCGAGCTTGCGGCGCAATTGCCGCCGGATTGTCCGTCCATGGAATTTCCTTGCGTCAATGCCTCTGGCGGTGCGTGGCTTGCCAGTAACACCTGCCGAGCGAACGAGCACACAAAACCGGGTTTGTGTGTTGTTAGTGTATGTATCATGGTATTGAATCAGTAACTTTGTAAAACCTGGAAGCTCGAAATGAACAAGACCTTCGTCGGCCCGCAGTTGCGTCAGCTCCGACGCGCCCACAAGCAGACCCAGGCCGCAATGGCAAAGATGCTCGGCGTCAGCCCTGCCTACGTCAACCTGCTGGAAAACAACCAGCGAAGCCTCTCGGTCCAGATGCTCA
>VXPN01000095.1 GCA_009839535.1 Boseongicola sp. SB0662_bin_57
CCTGTTCACGCAACCGGAATCGTGCCTATAAGCCGGACATGAAGCGCGTCGGTCAAGCAGTTGGCCATGCATGCAGCCGAAGGGTGTGAGAAAAATGGGCCAAGGTCGCGTCAACGCGCGAATGACGCTCGAAGCGCACGGAATCAAGGATCTGGGATCGGTTCACTACAACCTGATGGAGCCGGACCTGATCCAGCACGCGCTTTGCCGCGAAGAAGGAACGCTCGGCCAAGGCGGGACGTTGCTGGTCAACACGGGCAAGTACACCGGCCGATCTCCGCAGGACAAGCATATCGTGAAGACGCCGTCGGTCGAGAGGAGCATCTGGTGGGAAAACACCCGCGCAATGTCGCCGGAAGGCTTTGCGCGCCTTCATGCCGACATGCTGGCACACATGAAGGGTCGCGACTATTTCGTGCAGGACCTGTATGCGGGCGCCGACAACGCACACCGGCTCGATGTCAGAATCGTGACCGAGCTCGCCTGGCACTCCCTCTTCATCCGGCACCTGCTTCGGCGCCCGGACAGAGACGAAATCGAGAGCTTCTCGCCTGAATTCACGGTCATCAACTGCCCGTCATTCCAGGCCGACCCGAAGCGGCACGACTGCAGGACCGAAACGGTCATCGCGATGGATTTCGAACAGAGGATCGTTCTCATCGGCGGGACCGAATATGCCGGCGAGAACAAGAAGTCCGTGTTTTCCGTTCTCAACTACATCCTGCCCGAAAGGGGCGTGATGCCGATGCACTGTTCGGCCAACCATGCGGTGGGAAACCAGATCGATTCGGCGGTGTTCTTCGGTCTTTCGGGCACGGGCAAGACCACGCTCTCGGCCGATCCGGGCCGCATCCTGATAGGTGACGACGAGCATGGCTGGTCGGACCGGGGCATCTTCAATCTCGAAGGCGGCTGCTATGCCAAGACCATCGACCTCAACCGCGAAGCCGAGCCGGAGATCTACGACACTTGCTTCAAGTTCGGCACCGTCATCGAGAACATGGTCTTCGATCCAGAAACCAGGGAGCTTGATTTCGGCGACGACAGCCTGACCGCCAACATGCGGTGCGCCTATCCGATGAACTACATTTCCAACGCGTCGGAGTCCGCGCTGGGCGGCCACCCGAAGAACGTGGTCATGCTGACCTGCGACGCCTTCGGGATCCTCCCGCCGATCGCGCGCCTGACTCCTGCGCAGGCAATGTATCACTTCCTGTCGGGCTTCACGTCCAAGGTCGCCGGCACGGAACGCGGGGTCACGGAGCCGGAACCGACGTTTTCGACATGCTTTGGCGCCCCGTTCATGCCGAGGCGGCCAGAAACCTACGGGGCGTTGCTGCGCGAGAAGATCGCCCGCCACGGCACGACCTGCTGGCTGGTCAATACAGGCTGGACAGGCGGCGCCTTCGGCACCGGCTCGCGCATGCCGATCAAGGCAACCCGGGCGCTCCTTTCGGCCGTGCTTGACGGCTCGCTTGAACATTCGCAATTCCGCAAGGACGTGAACTTCGGCTTCGAGGTGCCCGTCAGCGTGACGGCGAGTGCCGTGCCGGACATCCTGCTGGACCCACGCCGGACCTGGGACGACGGCGCTGCCTACGATGCGCAAGCGAAGAAACTGATCGAGATGTTTGCAAAGAACTTCGAGCAATACGAGGCCCATATCGACAGCGCCGTGAAGGCGGTCGCGATCAGCTGACCCCGGCTTGAGCTGGCATTGACATGCCAAGATCCTTGCCGTCCTGGCGTGAACGCCTGCATTGGCACGAACCGTGGCAGGACGGCGCCAAGACAAGCTCCAAAATCCTCGGGAGTTCCAATTGATCCCACCTGGCGGTCAGACATGCAATGTTGGCTTGAGCGAGGTCAATGCGCAGCATGTCGCAACAGGAGTTTCGGCAATTCCTCCGACAATCTATTGGTCCAGGAAGCGCCAGCCGCCTCCAATTGCCAGCTCCGGCCTCATGTTTCAGCTCTTGGGAGAAGGGGGACGGGCAAGGTCTTCGTTCGGATCCCCCCGGATCGTGATGCCGCCGTCAACCACCAACGTTGAGCCGGTGATGAACCCTGAATCCGCATCAGCGAGAAACGCAGCCGCGCGTGCGATTTCATCCGGCCTGCCCCATCGGCCCACGGGCGTTCTTTCGGCAAAGCCGTCCTTGTCCAGAATTCCGGCATCCGCGCGATCCAGAAGCGTCTGGGTCGCAATGTAGCCGGGCAGGATCGCGTTGACGGTGATTCCATCGCGCGCAGTCTCCAGCGCCAACGCCTCCGTGATCCCGAGGATCGCCTTTTTCGCCGTCACATATGCCAGCCTGTAGGGCACGGCGAGCTTGGCATTTCCGGACGAAACGTTGATGATCCGCCCGAACTTTGCCTCACGCATTGCCGATGTCACCAGCCGTGCCCAGTTGACCGCGCCACGCACGTGAACGGCAAGCAACTGATCAAAATGCTCGGGCGGCAGCTCTTCGATCCGCCCGAGTCGCTGCGACATGATGCCGGCATTGTTCAACAGCACGGAGACTGGCCCGAATTCCGAGACAATCCTGTCGTGAGCAGCGCGACAGCTTTCGAGATCGGCGACATCTGCAGTCGCCGCCAACGTCTCGCCACCACTCGCTTCGGCAATCGACGCGGCGGCAACGCAGGCCCTTTCCTCGTCCAGGTCAACAATGGCGGTCCGGTAACCGTCGGCGGCAAAACGCTTCGCAATGGCGTATCCAATGCCCGCTGCAGCCCCGGTTACAACCACCACATTGCCTGAAGAGCTTGACACGCGCCTTGATCCCAATCCTGACCCGACGTGATGTCCGAAGGGCTCACTGCAGGTAGCATCGTGACCGACAGCGATGCAAATGCTTAAGCGAACGGGTGCACCTGCCCGACCCCGGGGAAGGAAAGCCTGTGCACCTGATCGGTGAAGACCCAGACTTCGCGCTGCTCGATCTGCCCGTGCTCCGGCTACGGCGAGCGGGTCGCGAAGTCCGCTGGCCTCACGCACTGCGAGGCGAAGTGGCCCCTGATCTCCTTGAGCAGGTTCCTCTGGTTGGGCTTGGCGACGAACATGAAGTGGGCGCCCCGGGCCGTGCAGGCACGCGGAGACCGCCGTCTGTGAGAAAAGGGCGTCGGCGGTGACGGTGCGGCCCGCGATATCGGGGACGAAGTCCATGGCCGGGATGAAGGCGCCGATCTCGTCGGTGGCCTAAACGGCCCGAAGCTGGATATGTCGAGAGTACCGCCTATCGTCAACCGATTGACCGGGCGGGGCTGGCTGGCATTTTCGGCAAGAAAATCAGTCGCGACCTGATCTCAAGACTCAGGTATCAAAAGTTGATACCCAACGGCCCTCCTGCTCCAAGGCTAGGTGCGCAACATACTGTTGTGACGACGCTTCAATTTCTCGCGACGTTCGATCTGCAGACTTTGCGGGACTTGCCGGAACTTCATGGTCGGGACGAGTTGTTGGGATCATTGGCAACATCACTTTACAATCCCGAACGGAGAACGTATATACTATGCAGTATATACATCTCGCGAGGTCAACATGACTCAGGTGGCAAAAGTCTTCAAGTCCGGAAACTCTCAGGCAGTCCGTCTGCCGAAGGAGTTTCGCTTTAGCGTTGGTGAAGTTGAAGTTTCACGAGAGGGAGAAGCGATCATTCTTCGCCCACATCCGGAAAGCAATCGTGGTTGGAGTTCGCTAAGATCCGCTCTGAAGCGTGGTGTGAGCGACGACTTCATGAAAGAAGGGCGAGAGCAGCCTGCTGAAAGAGATCGAGCCGATCTGGACAAGATCTTCAACTGATGCGGTTTTTGTTTGATACGAGTGCCGTCATATCACTGCTCGGACAGAAGTCCGATGCTCTGATCGATCGCGTGCTGGACTGCTCTGAGGGCGAGATCGGCATTCCCGCGATAGTATCGCACGAACTCTGCTTTGGTGCTTACAAGAGCCAGAAAGTCTTATTTAATCTTGAGACGATCAGACTGCTTTTGAGAGACTTCGTTGTCCTGCCCTTCGACGAAGAGGACTCCCGCCAGGCCGGTGAGGTTAGGGCAAAGCTAAATGAAGCGGGGAGCCCAATTGGTCCCTACGATGTGTTGATCGCCGGGCAGGCAAGAGCCCGTGATCTCATTCTCATAAGCAACAACGTTCGAGAATTCGAACGTGTACCTGATCTTCGGCTGGAAGACTGGACAGTGTCGTGAAGAAAGTGCCGTTCAAGGATTCCGCTAGGGCCGCACGCCTCATTGGCCGTGAAGACATCGCAGCGTCGCAGGGCACAGTGACAGAGCTTGTCAAGAACGGTTCTGTTGCACAAATTTACCGGAGTTGCCGGGTGTGTGATCTGGCACCGCCTTTCCTCAAAGTCCTTACTGGATGGCGATTTGTTCAAGTTCCGATCCATGCAGCGACATCAACTCGCTCATCATCTCTGGCCCGATCCCGAAGGCACGTTCGACAAGACGCACTTCGCCCCTGATGCCGGGTTGAAGCTGGAAGTCGCTGGCCTGCTTCTTCCGGAGTGCGCGCATGACCTCGAAGCCCTTGATCGTGGCTCAGGCCGCCTTCATTGACTTGAAGCCAAGGGTCGGGCTGATCAGGCGCTCGATCTTGCCATGGTCGGCCTCGACGACGCTCTTGAGGCAATTCACCTGTCTGGTCTGTTGCGAAGGGCGTTTGCCCTCCTTCTTCATCTCCCGAATGGCCTGGCCGTAGCGTCCCGCCTTGCCCGTGCTGATCACGCACGGCTCTTGCCAATCCCTGCATCCGCGCAGCGCCTTGCCCAGGAACCGCCTGACGGCGTTGGCATGGCTGGTCTGCGACGGGTGGAAGTCGACGGTGTCGCAACGGCTGTCGACCGCGCGCGATTGCCGCCGACAAATTGACTTGCGGGCGGGCGAACCGCCGCCTTGCATCGGCTTCCGGGACATTGTGGCCTCCAAGCGCCACCCGGTTGCGAATACGATCAAGCGCCTGGTCCGGAGTGGCGACCGACACATGGTGCAGTCGTTCGGGCCGAAACCGCCTGACGAAGTGCATTGCTGTCAATGAAAGAAGGGGCGGTCCCTGACCGCCCCTTTCAAGAGCGCGATGCCTGCTGATTCAGCGCATGGCCTGCGCGGCCAGGAGAATTTCCAGCGCCAGAGGCTGCATGGGCCCAAAGTCCGGAACACTGTCACGGGCGCCACCCTGCACAAGGATTTCCGCGGCGCCAGTGAGCGTGTCGTTGGTCAGGCCGGATCTCACGTCCTCGATTGCCTCTTCCAGCGAAACCCAGTCACGCATCCGCATGGCATAGGCGGCCTTTTCTGCGTCACCTTCGATGCCGGTGTCGGAATAGTATTCAAGGACGTGCGCAACGACCTTGTCCGGATCGGTCGAGTTGATGTACTCGTTCGCCCGGAATGCCGCTTCAACGAAAGCGGCTGCAGCCTTCGGGTCTTCATCCCAGAACGTCTTCGTGACAATCCAGGGCGCGATGATGTTGGCGCCGGCCATCTTGCCGTCACAGACCATGGTGTAGTTGTCCGGATCCTGCGCCAGCACGATGTCGGACGATGCCGCCGTCGTTCCTGCGCCAAGATCACCGCTTTGCAAGGACTGCAGCGTCACCGCAGGCGCCAGGGGAACGACCTCAAGCGCCCCGGGATCCGCCACGCCAAGATGCTCGGCGCAGGCATAAAGGACCTGGCTCCATGTCGAGTTCGGGACCGTGCCTACCTTGGTCCCGGCGAGCGCCTCTGCCGGTGTCTTGCCTTCAAGCACATCGTTGCGCAAGAACAGTTTCAGGTTCTGCGATTCCTTCTGCATCGCGGCCACCGAGATAAGCTGGAACTTCTCCCAGCCCGAAACTGCCGGCGGGCCGCCGGTCCATCCTGCCTGCCACTGGTTGGTCGCGCCCGTTGCAAGGGCCGCGCCACCATTGGGGAAATACTCGATGTCCACTTCAAGGCCGTTCTCGGCAAAGTAGCCAAGATCGTTCGCCAGCCACATCGGGAAGCCTGCCTCGTTCGGCTGGCTGTTCAGGTTGACTTTTGTCTGGGCCATGGCCGCGCCGGCTACAGCAATGACGGCCACGCTCGTCGCGGCCGTTACCAATGTCTTGATCTTCATTTCTCTCTCTCCTCATTCATTGGGGTTCATATTGAGACGATTTCTTCCCGCACGAGCCCCCAGATCTCGCGTCGGAATTCGATGAACTCGGGATGTTCCGCCGCCAATTCGATGTCGCCGGTCTTCCAGACGACGTCGCGCGGCAGGTCGATGACCTTCTTTATCCGGCCGGGCCGCTTCGTCATCACGACAACCCTGTCACCGAGGTACACGGCCTCTTCGACCGAATGCGTGATGAAGAGCACTGTGTAGTGCTTTTCGCGATGCAGCCGCTGAACCTCTTCCTGCAGAATCGTCCGCGTCTGCGCGTCGAGCGCACCAAACGGTTCGTCCATCAGCAGGATCTCCGGTTGCATGACCAGCGCCCTGGCAATCGCAACCCGCTGCTGCATCCCGCCGGACAGCTCGCTCGGGTAGGACTTTCGGAACAGCTCCAGGCCCATGATCTTCAGCTGTTCAGCCAGCCGCGTCTCCTGCTCGGCAGCGGAAACGCCAGTCATCTGGAGACCGAACTTGATGTTCTGTTCAACGGTTTCGGACGGAAAGAGCGCAAACTTCTGAAACACCACGCTGCGGGTCGGCCCCGGAGGTCCGGCCGGCCTGCCGTCTACAAGAACCTCGCCGTGCGTGGGGGCCTCAAGTCCCGCGCCAACTGTCATGAGCGTCGACTTTCCGCAGCCCGACGGACCGACGACCACGATGAATTCGCCATTCTTCACCTCAATCGAGCAATCGTCCACGGCATGAACGCCTTCGCCTACGGGTCCAAACCACTTCGAGATGTTGCGCAGCTCGAGCTTTGCCGGTGCCTCCTGTGCGGGGTTGGTTGTGCCTGGCGCCATCTTTCCTGCCGATTGTTCCATGATCAGCTCGCCACCCTGCGCCAGGGAAGCACGTAGCGCTCTGATCGCTGGACCAGCGTGTCGATCAGGACGCCAAGGCAGCCGATCGTGATGACGCCCACGAAAATCGTGGCGACCGAGGCGTTCTCCTGGCCTTGCGCAATCATGAAGCCCAAGCCCACCTTGCCAACGACCAGTTCAGCCCCCACAAGCGCCATCCAGCCGTTGCTGATCGCGATCCGCAATCCGGTGTAGATGCTTGGAGCGGCAGCCGGAAGCACCACGCGACAGAGCGTCCTGAACGGGCTTGCGCCAAACACCCGCGCCGCGTCGATGTAGATCTTCTGGACCTGGGCGACGCCGAGCTGGGAATTGATCACGATGGCCGGGAAGGCGGCGACGAAGACGACCATCGCCTGCGTTGCCGTCGATGCGCCGAACCAGAGAACGGCAAGCGGGATGTAGGCGAAGGGCGGAATGAAATGAATGAGTTCAAACACCGGATTGAGGAAGGTCTTGAACCATGGGTTCCACGCGAAGAACACGCCCACCGGAATGCCGACGAGTCCAGCGGTGAGAACGCCCCACCCCCAACGTTCAAGCGAGAACAGAATGTGCCCGGGAAGTCGCAAGCCGCTGAAGGGCTCGGTAATGATCCAGGCGAACTGCCTGATCACTTGCGCGGGCGAGGGAAGAACCCGCGGCTCGATCCACTGAAACAGGCTGGTTGCGCAAATCCACAGGGCCAAGAGCACTGACAGCGAAAAGATCCCGTAGGCCGCTGCCTTGCCCCGATCAGTCATGACGCCCATGCGTTCCAACCGCCGCTCGATCATTGCTCAATCCCTCCGCGCGCCAAGGACCGACCAGGGCGCCAGCCAGTTCTGCGTCAGGCCGATGAGCCCGGTCATGCAAATGCCAAGAATGCCGATCATGAACATGGCAACAAGAAGAACGTCGGTATCAAGAAGCTGGGACGCGTTCACCGCCACGTAGCCAAGCCCGGCGGTCGCGGCGAGGATCTCTGCTGCGACAAGCGTCGACCAGGCGTTGCCAAGCGCCATTCGCGCTGCCGCAACCAACGTCGGCAGGGCCGTGCGGCACACGACTCTTGCCAGGATCTGGCGATCGTTCGCACCCAATGTCCTGGCCGCGTCCAGCAAGAGGCGGTCAACGGAATAGACGGCCAGCATCGAGTTCATCAGCCAGGGCACAAGGGCCGCGATGAAGACAACCGAGATGCGAGCGGAATCGCCAATGCCCAGCCACAGGATCGTCAGCGGGATCCATGCCAGCGGTGGCACCGGCCGGATCAGCTGGAATGTCGGGAAGACGATCCACTTGAGCCTCTTCCACCATGCCATGGCAATGCCCAGGGGGATGCCGACAAGCGCTGCCAGACCCCAGCCGGTCAGCACGATGTACAGGCTGGCCAATATGTGGTCGGGAAGCGTGCTGCCGATGTAGGGCCGCTGCCACATGCGCACGAACTTCGCCCAAACATCGTCCGGTGCTGGAAAATACAGCGTGGGGACAGGCCCGCCTGGCCGGGTCAGCCATGCCCAGATGATGATCCAGGCAAGGATGGCGCCTAGGCCAGCTGCAACCTGAAGAGTCCGACTTTGACCCATGCCTCCCTCTGCATCCGTCAACACTGCGCCAGTCGCCTTCGTGCTAGGCATCCAGCACTCTTGAAGCGCGCCGGCCCGGACACAAGCTTGGGTTTATGCCATGACTATATATTTGTCAAAAAAATTAGCACTTGTCGAATTCGAACAGGTCTCCTAGACTTCAGAATGTGCGCCAAGGGTATGCCAATGAACATCGTTCTCGTGCTGGTTGACAGCCTGACCCGCAATTGCCTTCGCGCTTACAACCCCCAAAGCCCATGCAGCACACCGAACATTGACCGCTTCGCCGCGCGGGCCCAGGTCTTCAACAATCACTTCGTCGGAAGCCTCCCTTGCATGCCTGCACGGCGTGAACTGATCGCTGGCCGAAAGGAATTCATGTGGCGGCCCTGGGGGTCGCTCGAAGTGTTCGATCCGCGTCTGCCGTCGGAAGTCAGGAAGGGCGGACATCACACTCACATCGTCACGGATCACTACCACTACTGGGAGGAGGAAGCGAACGGCTACATCCAGGGTTACGACACTTTCGAGCTGATCCGGGGCTATGAGGTCGATCACTGGCAGCCGATCGACCCGAACGAGGAAAAGCCCGGCTGGGTGAGGAAGGTCGAGGCGTTCCGCGCTCCCGAGCATATCGGCCAGTACTACGCCAATACCAAGAACTGGACGAAAGAGGAGGAGTTCTTCTCGGCCCAGACCTTTGGCGGCGCCTGCGACTGGCTTGATCGGCACGCATCAAAGGGCCCGTTCTTCCTGCACGCGGAAACCTTCGATGTCCACGAGCCCTTCCACGTCCCGGAGCCGTACGAAAGCATGTACGCCGAGGGCGCCAGCAAGAACGAGTTCAACATCTGGCCACCCTATCAGGTCTATGACGATCTGGACGCATTCATGGATCAGACGAGCAAGGCCGAGCTGAATTTCCTCAAGTCGCAGTTCATGGGCAAGGTCACCATGATGGACAAATGGTTCGGAAGACTGCTCGACAAGCTGGATGACCTGGCTCTGTGGCAAGACACCATGGTGATCTTCACCACGGACCACGGTCACGACATGGGCGAGCGGCACGCCTTCGGCAAGCAGCACCCGCATTTCGACAGCCATGCCAATATCCCCCTGATGATCTGGCACCCGGCCAATCCGGCCCCGCGCCGTGTCTCCGGCCTGACCCAGACGGTCGATCTGTTCGCAACGATCATCGAGGCGGCAGGGGTCGAGCTGACGACTGCCAACCGCCATTCGCGATCGCTTCTGCCAATGGTAACGTCAGGTGCGCCTTCGCCACGTGACGCCGTGCTCTACGGCACGTTCGGACAGGGAGCATGCGCCACCGACGGCATCTGGACGATCCTGAAGTCGCCCGATCCCGACAAGCCGCTCTACCTTTACTCCACCGCCATCTACCGGCCGTTGATCGTCGACAACCCGGTTGACGGCCGTCTTTCCAAGCCTCCGAACAAGCCCGTCGACCAAGGCTACTTCGACTCCTCCGTCGATTTGCCCATGTGGAAGATCCCGATAAAGGTCGACCCGCGTTCTGACGAAAGTTTCCTGTTCAACCGTTCCGAAGACCCGGACCAGGAAAGGAACCTCTGGGAAAGCGATCCCGAGCAGCGCGCACGCATGTTGGCACTGGTTCGGGCGCTGCTGGCCGAGGAAGGCTGCCCACCAGAACAGCTGGCGCGCCTGGGGCTGGAATCCGTCGCGGCCTGAACGCTCACGCTACAAGCCCAGGACGACGCGAAACCCGGTGTGCGTTGTCGTGCTGTCGGGCGAATTTCCCGTACGCGCGGCAATCCTGTAGCGATAGCAATAGCTCTTGTGACACAGGAACGAGCCGCCCTTGGCAAGCTTGAATCCCTTCGTCTGGGCACGCCGCGCCTTGGCCGCCCTCTTCTGAGAGCGGATCACGAAGGGTTCGGCAGTCCACTCCCAGACATTGCCGACAAGATTGTAGAGTCCATAGCCGTTGGGCGCAAAGCTCCTTGCCGGCGCGGTCTCGGCATAGCCGTCAGCACAAGTGTTCGTCTCGGGAAAGCGCCCTTGCCAGATATTGCAGGGAAAGTGGCCAGTGTCGTCCGGCTCCGCGTTGCCCCAGGGAAACCGGACATCTCCCAGCCCGCCCCGCGCTGCGTGCTCCCACTCGGCCTCGGTCGGCAGGCGCCCGCCGATCCACGTCGCATATGCCCGCGCATCGTTCCACGACACATGGACCACGGGATGATCGGGCCTGACTCGCGCAAGATCCCTGTCGGGTCCGTGAACATGCCGCCAGTCAGCCCCGTCCACGCGCCGCCACCACGTCACTTCGCGCACCGCCTGCGTGGGCCCGACACTCCTGGGCACCTGCGCCCAGAAAACGAACGACCAGCCAAAGCGCTCCGCTTCGGTGACATAGCCGGTCTCGTCCACGAATGCCGCGAATTGCGCATTTGTCACGGCGGTTTCGCCAATGCGAAACGGCGCCACGCGCTTGCTGCGCAGAGGACCTTCGGCGTCATCCGGAATGACAGGATTGCGCGTTCCGACCATCGCCTCATCGCCCGGAATCTCGATGGCCGGCGGCGGCGTCGCGGTGCCGGCGGGCAGGATGCGGCCTGCCGTCGCAACTCCTGGTCGAGCGGATGGAGGACAGCATCCCGGCTTGGCGGGCATCGTCTCAGGAATCCAGCAAGGCACGCGCCAGGGCGTGATCAACGCAGAGATGCGTCACCAAACCGGCGTTCAGTGCTGCACGCGTCGCATCGCTGCGGTCGACCCCACATACCACCAGAAGCCGCTTCCGCGCCGACCTCAGGTCGTCGAGCGTGGCGGCAACCAGCCTCTCGTGCGGGGGCATCGCGATCTCCTGTCCGTCGGCCGCAATGTACCGACAACAAATGATGCCAACTGCGCCAGCCGCCCTTGCGGCCTGCAGTTCTTCGGCGGTTGCGATCCCCGCCGCCGCCAGATGAGTGTCCGAGGCAACATTGCCGATCGAGGACACGGTCAGATCCAGTGCCTGGAGCCGCCTGAGCTGCGCCTTGATGGTGGGCTCGCCCCGAAACGTCTCGGCAAGCGCTGCCGTCGAGATCAGCCCAGGCGCGTGCAACGTGTAGCAGGCAGCCGCCTCCAGCCTCCCGGAAATCTGGATCGCGCAATTCTCCGAGGCTGGAACCCGTTCCGAGATCATTGAACCGATAAGCTGGCAGACTTCCACGCCGGCGACCGGACTGCGCGGCATCGCGTTGGCAACCGCCATGATTGTCTCGCCCCAGGCCACGCCGATGGTGTCGCCCGCTTCGACCACATCAAGAATTGCGGCCGCCGCCACGCGCGCCAGCTGCCCGAAACTCTCGACGCGGGAAGCGCTTTCGTCGAGGGCGGACGTCTGCGAGACGTAAGCGTCCTCGACGCCAAACTTCTCCCGCAGATCCCGCGCAAGGCTGGACCCTGTCAGGACCTTGCCGTCCACGCGAATGTCGACGATCCCCAGTTCCCGGCTTTCGCGCAGCATGTTCACGATGGTTGCGCGGCTCACCTTCATCCGCTTGGCGATTTCGCCCTGCGTCATCCCCTCGCCGTAGTACAACAGCGCCACGTTTGACAGTTGCGCTTCCTTGTCGGCTGTCGCGCGCGCGGGGGATGCGGGCTTGTTCATGCGGTCAGGCACTTACCTTCTTATGCCCGTGCTGACCATAGTTCTGCCGGAACCAGGCATGGCATCGGTCGATTTCCACCTGGCTTAGTTCCTCGACCGGTCCACGGAGCATTGCAAGATGCGTCGTCATTGCCGCTTCCTCGATGTACATCGCGACCGAGGTCGCCTCGGACGCCGACTTTCCCATTGCGAAGACCCCATGCGCCTTCACCAGAGCGGCCATCCCGCCCTCGGCCGCCTCCAGAATGGCCTCGCCCGTGTCCACCTCTCCCGGCGTCGCATAGCGCGAGCACGGCACGTCGCGGCCCAGGATATGGGTGATCGGCGTGAGAACGGCCGGGATCCGCTCGCCCCGTCCGGCAAAGCTTGAGGCGTAAGGCGAATGTGTATGGCAGACGCCGCCGACATCCGGGCGGTTCCTGTAGAGATGGAGGTGGATGCCCGTGTCCACCGAGGGCCTCATCTTCCCCTCGATCACGTTGCCATCGAGATCGACGACAACCATCGTATCCGGAGTCAGCCTGGAGAATTTCACGCCTGACGGCTTGATCACCACGAGACCGCTGTCCGGGTCGCGCCCCGAGACATTGCCTCCGGATCCCACGACCAACCCGTTCCTGGGCAACTCATGGTTCTGCTCGCAAACTTCTTCCTTCAGCGCCGTCAGCATCATGCCACCTCCGAACTTTCCGCCGGGATCCCGCCGGGATAGACCACGATCTTGAGCGACTCTTCCGCCTTTGCCAGCGTCCGGAACGCCTCGGCGGTGTCCCTTATGTCGTACCGGTGCGAAATCGCCTGGTCCGCCATGATCCGTCCGGCTTCGAGCAGACGGATATAGCTGTAGGTGTCGGTATGGTCCGAAGAATAGCGTGACGTGACGGTAACTTGATCGAAATAGGCGCGATTCCCGTCGCGCACCCAGTCGGTCTCCGGCGGCAGGGGTGCGCCCAGGTGAAGGCAACCGCCCACCTCAACGAGTGACAGCGCCTGTGTCCACGCGGAGGGAAAAGGCGCGATCGCGATCACCGTGTCGGCCAGCCGCCCGCCGTTAATTTCCCGCAACATCTCGACTGCGTCCTCGGTCCTGGGGTTGACCGTGTGCGTCGCGCCAAACTCCCGCGCCCGCGCCAGCCGCCAATCCGAGAAATCCAGCGCCACGACCTTGCCCGCCCCGAACAGGGGCGACAGATGAACAAACCCCTGCCCCATGAACCCGGCGCCCACTACCGCCACGGTGTCGCCCGGCTGGATGTGACAGACCTTCAGACCGGACAGCACGCAGGACCAGGGTTCGATGGTCACCGCAGCTTCGTTCGAAATGCTCTCAGGCAATGCATGCGCATCCATGGCCAGATGCTGCGCCGTGACGCGGTAATAGTCGCAGACCCCGCCAGGATCGAGCTTCGTCTGGCCGTAGAACGGATCGCGCGTCGGATGCCCACGGCGCGACAGATGGGAGTTGGCGCGGCCCACGTGGTGATTGACGAATACCCGGTCGCCGATCTTGAATTCGGTCACGCCTGCACCCAGCGCAACCACCTCGCCGACGGGTTCGTGCCCCAGCACCCTCGGCTCCGACTTGTACCACGCCATCGTCTCACCGCCGCAAAGGCCGCAGGCCAGCGTCTTGAGGAGCATCTCGCCGGGCCCGATCTCGGGCACCGGACGCTCTTCGATGCGAATGTCGTCCAGAGCGTAACAGACTGCGGCCGTCATCACGTTTGTCATCCGTCATGCTCCTCCGGCGCTCCCAGCTTCGCACGCACCGCACGCGCGGCGTCGGACAAGACCTGATAACGCGCAAAGGCGCGGTCATAGAGCGGGCCGTTCGTCGGGTCGGGCCGGTACGTCACGTGATCCTCGGCCCGCCTGGCCAGCATCACCGGATCGCCGAATCCCGCCGCGCCTGCACCGAGGCAGGCCGCCCCCCAAAGGCCCTGGTCCGAAGCGTCGCTGACAACCACGGCCTGCTGCATGATGTCGGCAATGATCTGGCACCAGATCGCGTTCCTCGATCCGCCTCCGGAGAGCTGCACCGGCTCGGGCGGCAAGCCGCCCTGCGACACAAAGCAATGACGCAGGCTGAAGGCGGCTCCCTCCATCACCGCGCGGCCCATCTCGGCCCTCGAGGTCGCCGCCGCCAGCCCGTGAAAGCCCGCTCGAATGTCCGACGCGACAAAGGGCGCACGCTCGCCGCTGAGATAAGGCAGGAAGGTCACGCCATTCGCCCCGGGCGGCACGTCCGCCACGAGCGCATTCAGCCTTTCAGCGACCTCGCCCGCGCCTTGGCCGCCCAGCGTCCGGGGATGCAGCCGGGTGAACCAGTCAATCGCGGATGCACCGCTCGTCGGCGCCAGGACCTTGATCGCGATCTCCGCCGTCGGGTGCAGCACTGCTGCGCCGACGGGCTCGTCTTCCGGAACCAGGCTGTCGGAGAGAACGTTCACCACCGCAGTCGTGCCCATGATCATCATGGTCTGCCCGGGCCGATCCATGCACATGCCGACGATCATTGCCGAAAGATCAAGCGTCCCCACCGAAACCGGAATTCCCTCAGGCAATCCTGTCGCTTTCGCGACGTCTGCCGTCAGTCCGCCAAGCCGTGTTGCGGCACTCCGCGGCGGGATCAACTTGTCCGCCAGGTCGCGACAGTCCAGAGCCTCAAGCTGAGCCTCTCCATAGGACCTCGTGGCAAAGTCCAAAAAGGGGATCGAGGCGTTTGACCAGTCGGTTGCCCATTCTCCCGTCAGGCTGTGCCCGACCCAGTCCGCACAGGTCATCACGCGCGCCGTGCGCCCGGCAGCATCGTCATCCCGTGCCCGCAGCCAGCGCCAGAGCATCCCTGACGTCCCGGCCCAAAGCGCCGTGTGACACCCCCGCCCGATGGCGGCGGTGGCGCCACCGTCTGCAAGCGCGCCGAGATCCGCTGCTGCCCGCGTATCGTTCCAGAGCATTGCGGGCGCCACCGGCGCTCCGTCGGCATCGACGGCCCAAAAGCCGTCGCCCTGCGCGGCAATCCCAAGCGACGCCACGCTGGCCACGTCCATCTTCCCGCCCAGCCCTGCCAGCGCGTGCATCACGCAGGCCCGCACGCTGGCCATGTCCTGTTCGCTCTCGCCGCCGGAACCCTGTTTCACCTCGCCTGCGACCGCTGATTCCGCGATGCACACGCCTCCAGGCGCATAGGCCGCCGCCTTGACCGTCGTCGTCCCGACGTCCAGGCCGATCCATAACGCGCTCATCCCGTTCCCTCCATGATCCGGGGCGGTCGATCGATCGAGAGCGCGGGCAGCGGTCCGTTCCAGGCCTCA
>VXPN01000158.1 GCA_009839535.1 Boseongicola sp. SB0662_bin_57
GTGTGGGCACGATCTTTGGCGCGTTCTTTGGAGCGATGACCGTCACGCTGATCCCTTCCGGCGCAGTCGGTGCGGGTTTTGCCGGCTATTGGACAGACTTCATATTCGGCCTCGTCATCATCGTGACCATGATCGCGCACCGCTTTTCTGGCGCGCGGATCCGATGACATGCGCGCGGCGGCGATCACAGGAGCGGCGGACAGCATCGGGGTGAATGCCGTCAGCCTGGGCTGGATTGATACCGCCGTCACCGGTCGCGCGCTGGCCGAACTGCCGGGTGCCGAGGTCGTCAGGACAAAGGCGGGTGGCGCGTACATCCTCGGCCGTTTGGCGCGGTCCGAAGAAGCCGCCGACGCGATCGCTTCTCTCTTGTCCGACACAGCGAGCTTCGTCACCGACACCGAGTCGATTGTCGGTGGGGGGGTCCTGTGCAGTCGATGAGCGACAACGCTCCGATAGACCAGGAGTCATTGGCACGAGGTTACGCCCGTCTCCCGTGTCTGTTGCCGGACGACCTGGTGGCCCGGCTGACACACATCTCCGCGACAAACGTGGAACGGGCCAGCGCGGCGCATCGGGCGGCAAACCGTTCGCAGGGTTCGCTGATCAACATAGCGACGGATCCGGGCTACGCCGAACTTGTCGGCGCTCCGGAGATTCTGAACGGGCTCGCGGGTCTGGGCTTTTCCGATCTGCGATTTCAGGCCGGTTTCCTGATCTCGAAGCCGGGCCATTCGCCAGCGCTCTTTTGGCATCAGGACTGGTGGGGATGGTCGCTTGGATCCTCCTATCTTGCCCGTCCGCAACAGATCGGCGTGATGGTCTACCTAAGCCGGACAAGCGTCGCGAATGGCTGCCTAAGGGTGCTGCCGGGCTCTCACCTGCAAAGCCACCGTCTGCATTGCTCAGTCACGGCGCACGACGCCGGGTTGTCCCGCGTCGACGACGAGAGGCACGTACTCTACCAGAGCATCCAAGGAGAGATTGCCCTTCCTAGCAAACCGGGCGACGTGCTTGTCATCGACGCCCGAATTCTGCATTCGACCTATCCGAACACCACTGATCAAGAGCGGATGCTGCTGACGCTTTGGTATCATCCCTTCTGGCCGGACCTGCCGCGGGGCGTTCGCGCCCATGCCGCCGACGTCTTCGACGGCGCGGTGTCCGATGTCTCCAATGGCAGCAGTCCAACACCCCGAAGCTGGCCACCAAGTGCGCTGGAGAAGATCGCGGCTCTGGCGCCCGAGCGACCCTGCGGACCACCGGTCGAATTCGACAGGCGTCCCGACACCAGCCGGATGGAGGCCAAGCGTGACTGACACCTACACGAAAGACGGTGACGCATTGGTTATCCGCTTCAACAGCGAGTGCGTGCGGGTCGAAGCCTGGGGGCCGGACGCCCTGAGAATCCGGGCGCGCCCCGGAGGCAAGGTCGCAGAACCGCATGTTTGCGCACTCTTGGCGGCTGCGCCGACCAGGCCGTCGATCGTGATCGACGGGAAGCACGCCCGTATCCGCAACGGCCGAATCGAGGCACGGGTCAGGCTGGCACGCCGGCTTGGTGCGGACGTCCACCTGGAACCGGTGATCGGATACTACGACACGGTGACGGGCGAAGAGCTCTTGTCTGAAGCACGCAGTCACTTTGCCGGACCTCCGGCGCGGCGGTTCAAGCCAATCGCATCGGGAAGCTTCCAGCTCGAGGTCACGTTCACGGCCTATGACGACGAGCACCTGATGGGCCTCGGCCAACCGCAGCACGGGCGCGAGGACCTGAAGGCCACCTCGACCAACCTCGTCCAGCAGAACACGCACGTGGTCGTCCCTTTCGTGATTTCGTCACGAGGTTACGGGTTCTTGTGGAACAATCCGGCGGTTGGTCGGGTCGAGTTCGCATCCAACATAACGCGTTGGCGTGCCGACACGACTCCGGGCCTCGACTACTGGATCACCGCCGGCGAAACGCCGGAGCGCATACTGCGGACCTACATCGCCGCGACCGGACTTCCGCCCGCGTGCCCCGATTGGGTGACCGGCTTCTGGCAGTCGAAGCTGCGCTATCGCTCGCAGCAGGAAATCGTGAACGTCGCGCACGGCTACCGCCAGCGGGGAATTCCGCTGTCGTGCATCGTGATTGACTTCTTCGCCTGGACCCGACAGGGCGAGTGGGAGTTCGACCCGGCCGAATGGCCCGATCCCGAGGGCCTCGTGCGCGAACTGGACGAAATGGGCATGAAGGCCATCGTCTCGATCTGGCCGACGATCGGTGCGAACGCGAAGCACTTCGCCGAGATGCGCGAAAAGGGGTACCTTCTGCGCACCGAGCGCGGCGTACCTGCGGTTATCCAGTTTCCCGACAAGGACCCACTCGGGGTGCACTTCCTGACCTATTGCGACGCATTCAACCCCGATGCCCGCGACTTCCATTGGGACAAGGTCAGGCGGAGTTACCTCGACCGGGGCATCAACAACTTCTGGCTGGATGCCTGCGAACCCGAGATGCGACCCGCAGATGCCGAAAATGTGCGGACCCACCTGGGCAACGGGGCGGAGATGCTGTCAGCCTATCCGCTGGTCCATGCGCAACGCTACGCCGAAGGCCTGAAAGCGGCAGGCGCCGACGATGCGGTGCTCCTGTGTCGCTCTACCTGGGCTGGGGGGCAGCGTTATCCGGTCATCCTTTGGTCCGGCGACGTCTGGTCGACATGGGAGGATTACCGCGCCCAGATCGCCGCGGGACTGCACGCGGCCATGTCGGGAATCGGCTGGTGGACGACCGATATCGGCGGATTCTACGAGGGTCACGCCGACGATCCCGACTTCCCCGAACTTCTTGTCCGCTGGTTCGAATTTGGCGTGTTCTCGCCGATCTGTCGCCTGCACGGCGTGCGGATCCCAAACGGTGTTCCTTTCGCATCCGCTGACGGCGAAGTCGACTATGGGCGAGAGCTCTTCCACGTCTTCACCGACACGGGCGGTGACAACGAGATCTGGAGTTACGGACCCAAGGTGGAGAAGATCCTGACGCGGCTGCTGGAACTGCGTGAGCGGCTGCGCCCCTATCTGGCCGAGGTCATGGCTGAATACACTGCGACGGGCGTGCCGCCGATGCGCCCCCTGCCCTTCGCGTTTCCCTCCGACACGGCGCTGCGGGTCCCGCAAGGTGCATTCATGCTCGGTCCCAAACTGCTGGTGGCGCCTGTGCTGGAGCCCAGCGCGAATTCGCGGGAGATACGCCTCCCCAGCGGACGCGATTGGGTGCACGTCTGGACTGGCGAGCCTTGCGAAGGCGGCAAAACGATCCGGGTTGCCGCAAAGTTGGGGATGCCGCCCGTATTCTGTTTGTCCGAACATTGGAGCGAGCACATGCGTGACTTTGAGAACCTGTCTTCGTAAGCTCTTCGCTATCCTGGGCCCGCATCTCAACCGGGATGTCGATTCGCGATTGGGCGACCCCGTCCGGGTCCGCAGAGAACCGACTCGAAGAACCGTCGGCTGTCCGCAGTGGCGCCGCCGGGATTGGTCGCCTTGCCGGACAGAATATGCTCGACCTGCACCAATATGGAGTCGGTCAGAGCACCGTCCTGCCTGCACTAGTTCTGGCTGGGGTGGTAGGATTCGAACCTACGGTACACGGTACCAAAAACCGCTGCCTTACCACTTGGCTACACCCCAGCGGGCGGGCGTTACTTACGCAAGCCTGATGCTCCATGCAAGACCGCAGTCCGCGATTCAAAGCATTGCGGCTGTCAGGCTCATCCGTGCTGTTTCTCTATCTTCGAGAGTCTTCCGACAATCAGGGAGATCACCGCAGCGAAGAAACTGAGAAGAGCGCCCATCTTTGCCGCATCCTGCACAGCGCCCGGATCGAAGGCGACCGTGGCGATGAACAGCGAGACCGTGAAGCCGATCGCGGCCACGCAACCGATCACGAAGAGGTCGACTATGCGCACGCCGGCCGGCAATCCAAGCTTCATTGGATTGGCCGCGAACCAGCCGAAGAGCAGGACACCGAAAGGCTTTCCCACGATCAGGCCCAAGAGAACCAGCCAGGTCGCCGTGCCAATGGCGGAGAACTCGACGCCCGCGTTCAGCAGGCCAAAAAAGAAAAGAATCACCTCGACAGGATGCTTCAGCAAATGTTCGCAGTGGTTCAGCAGGTCCGTCAGGTACTGCTCCGCCTCGGCAAAGATGCCGAAGGCGCGGTCTGCATGGGGAAGTGTCGGCACGATGGGGAGCAGGCCCAATGCGGGATGCAGGCCGCTCTCCTGGAACCCGTACCAACTCATGGCTCCCGCCACCAGATAGGGCCAGAAGGACAGTTTCTTGCGCACCCATGTCGACTTGCGGCGCAGCTGGTCCGCCCGGTCCAGCCAGCGAGGCAACCAGTTGAAGACCACGTAGACGGCGATCGCCGAAAATACCGACAGCAGGAACCATTCCGGCGCCAGTTCGCCGGACGGGTAGAAGACCGCCAGGATGATCAGGCCGCAGGCGTCATCAGCAATTGCGAGGAGAAGCAGGAAACGGACCGCCGGATGCCCGGCCCCGAACACGAGCCGACCCACAAGGTAGCTGAAAGCGATGTCCGTGGCCGTCGGTATCGCCCAGCCATTCGCGACCGCGTCATAGGTGTCCGATCCCAGATATGCCGCGAGCCCGAGATACACGACGATCGGGCCGATCATCCCTCCCGCGGTCGCGACGAGCGGCGTTGCCGCCTTCCTGCCCCGAAGCGAGCCGTTCTCAAGTATGACCGCCTCCCAGACCTCCTTTGCCGCGATCGCGAAGAAAAAGGCCATTAGAACGTCATTCACGAGGAAATGGAAACTCAGGACCCTCTCGACGTCCGGCAGGTCGCTGATGCCGTAGTACTTGCCATAGGCCTTCAGCCAGTAGCCTGCATCCACACCCACCCAGTCGTTGAACCAGAGCGGATACTCGACCATCAGCTTGTAGGTTCCTGGATCGGAATTTGCCCAGACGAGCGCGATCAGCGCCCCGATGATCAACAGCAGCGAATAATTGGTGACGAAGTTCCAGACGCGATACATCCCGAGGCTCCTCCAAGCATTCAGGTCGAAATAGACTGCCAGCCCGTGCTGGGCAAGCCGAGGGCGGGCAATTCCGTGGCGCCACGCAATGATGGCCGCATGCGGGTCAAGCCTTCCCGAACTGCCGGAAGCTTGGCAGGCCGTCAGGCGAGGCAGGCCAATCGGCCAGTACCGGCGCTCAGGCGATCATGCCCCAGGCAAGGCCCGCGATCAGTGCCCCCAGGAGCGCGATCCCGAGATAGCCGGCAAAGACCCGCGGCTTGACAAGCGCCCAGACGGCAATGGCGGCCGGAATGGAACTGACGCCTCCGGCCAGCACGAACGACATCGCAGCCCCAGGCGCCATGCCCTGGGCCAGAAGGGCATCCACGAGCGGCACGGCAGCGTAGCCGTTCAGGTAGGCCGGCGCGCCAACGATGGCTCCCAGAAGAACCGGAACCACGCCTTCCCCGCCCAGGATTCCCGCGATCATCTCTGCAGGCACGTAGGCGAGCATCAATGCTTCGACCATGTAGGCAAGCATCAGCCACTTGCCGAGAAAGAGCGCGTTTTCGATGACGGCACCGCGGAAAACCTCGCGACGCTGGCGTTCGCGCCAGAAACGCCAGTTGGGCGTGCCCTTGAATGGCGATGGAGCGCAACCGCACCCCTTGGCTTGGGGCTGCGGCTTCAAGGGGTCTGCAAAGACCGGAGACAGAAAAAAGAGGCGGACAATCATCCCGCCAAGAAGACCCATGCCTACTGCGCTGACGGTCTTGGCGACAGCGAAAGGCATGCCAAGCGTCCCGGCCGTGATCAGGAACATCGCAGGATCCATCAAGGGAGAGGAAAGCCAGAAGGCCATCACCGCGGACAGCGGCGCACCGATCGCCAGGAGAGCGGCGATGAAGGGGATCACCTCGCAGGAACAGAACGGCGACAGGCCGCCGAGAAGCGCTGCCAGCACGATCATCCGCACCTCGCGCCCCTCGAAGGCCTTCGCGAGCAAGGCCTCCGCACCGGTCGCCTTGAGGAGTCCGACCGCCAGAACCGCGAACAGGATGAACATGCCCGTTTGGGAAAATGCGCCGATCGCGAATCTCACGGTCTCCTTCGCCTGCAACGGATCGATGAGCGCAACCAGGAGCGGCAATGCGAGGACCAGAAGCCAGACCCGGTCGATCCTCACTCGTCCCGCCAGCGATGCAGTCAAGTCAGCCATGCCGTCTGGCCCCCCGGCCAACCGCGTCGGCGCAGCACTCGTTCAGCAGGAACGTCGAGAGTTCCTGCATGCGTTCATATGCGGCACCGACGCAGATGATCCTGCGCCCTTCCCGCGTCTGCCGCACAAGGCCTGCCGCCGCGAGGACTTTCGTGTGGTGGGTCAAGGTGGACCCGGTCACGCCCGACCTCTCGCCAAGCTCTCCAATGGACAGCCCGTCAGGTCCCGCGCGCACAAGAACCCTGAGCACGGACAGGCGCTGCTCCGAGCCCAGCGCCGCGAAACTTGAGGCGGCCTGACCCAGATCCAGCGTCGAATCGGGCAATATCATTTCCATATTTCTAGAAATATAAAAATGATCCCGGTTGTCAATTGAATTGTGAACGGAGTGACTGCCTGGAAGACCGGATGGGTGTCACCAGCCATGCCGTTGACCTGTTCAACGTGCACCAGCGCACGGTCCCAGTCACCTGTCAAGGACCTCCGGGTTCACCACGTGAATCGGATCGCCCCTGGCAAACGCATTGATCTGTTCGAAAATGTCCCTGAACTGCAATTCGAACTCGTCTTCCGTCACGTAGCCGATGTGAGGCGTCGGCAAGACGTTGGACCGGCTCAGCAGGACATGCGTCGGGTCCCGGAGCGGCTCCTTCTCGAACACATCGGTAGCAACGAGAATGCGGTCGCGCCTCACTTCCGATTCAAGCGCGCCGGGTTCGATGAGACCCGCGCGGGAGGTGTTGACCAGAAGCGAGCGATCAGCCATCGCAGCCAGATCGGCGCCTGTGACAATTCCGTGTGTTGCGGGCGTCAGCCGAACATGCAGGCTGACAATGTCAGACGTCGCAAAGAACGCCTCGCGGCTTTCGGCGACGCGCCGCCCGTCCGCCCGGGCTCGCGCGCGGCCCTCCTCGGATCCCCACCACTGCACGTCCATGCCGATCGCGTCCGCGTAGCCCGCCACGACCCCGGCAATGCGTCCATAGCCGTACAGCCCAAGCCGTCGGCCACGAAGTGTCCGGCCAACACCTGCTTGCCAGTTCCCGGCCCGAATCGAGCTCACCTGATCCGGAATCTGCCGCCAGCTCGCCAGGATCAGCGCCAGCGTCAGTTCAGCCGCTGCATGAGACGGCGTTCCCGTGTGCATGTTCGAACACACTAACACGCCGCTTTCCGTGCAGGCATCAACGTCCACGTGCGAATGCGCACCCCGCAGGGAAATCAACCTGAGACTGGGCAACCGGTCGAGAAGCTCCGCCGTGATCCGGGATCTCTCGCGGATGAGCACCATCGCTTCGCCCGGGGACAACCGGGCGGCAAGCGCCGCGACATCCGTTTCGTGATCAGTCCAGACCGTGACGTCGTGGTCTTCAAGCAGGTCGAAGCACGGCAAGGTCCGGAGCGTGTCGGACCAGTCGTCAAGAATGTGAACTCTCATGCCTTCGCCCTGCTTCGTCTTTCCTTGCCGACAACACGTCCGATGCGTCGGCCATTCGCCAAGATATGTGCGCAAGCCAACGGTCGACGCAATCCCGTCGGTACGGGCGCCGGGACGCCTCCCGCCTGCCGCTCGCAAATTTCGAGCAAGCACCGTTCAGGGCCGTGGCCAACCGGCTCGGAAGCATGTAGGAGATGCAAGAGCCAGCAGCGGCACCCGGCGACCCATGGACAAGGGCCTTTCCGATCTCAAGAGGCGTCTCGGCGCATGCGACCTATGCACCGCGCGCTTCGCGGCAACGGCCACAGGGCATCGGCCGCGCCCGGTTGTCTGGTTCGAATCCACTGCCCGCCTTCTTGTCGCCGGACAGGCGCCCGGTCGGCAGGTGCATGAGATCGGCATTCCCTTCAAGGACAGGTCGGGCGATCGCCTCCGCAACTGGATGGGTGTCGACGAGTCGACCTTCTACGACATCTCGCGCGTCGCCATCGTGCCGATGGCATTCTGCTTTCCGGGCTACAGCACCGACGGCAGCGACCTGCCGCCACCCACAGTCTGCGCGGAGACATGGAGGGCTCGCGTGCTGGGCAGCCTGCCTGCCGTCCGGCTGACATTGCTCGTCGGCGCCCATGCCCATGCCTGGCATCTCGGACTCCCTCGGAACGCCCGGGTGACCGAGACCGTCCGCGACTGGAAATCCCGGCTTCCGGATGCGTTTCCCCTGCCCCACCCGTCCTGGCGGAACACGGCCTGGCTCAACTCCAATCCGTGGTTTGAAACGGACCTGCTTCCCGAACTCAAGGCCCGTGTGCAGGAAGCGCTTGCCTGAAGGGCACTTCAAGGGCACGCGGCGCCCGGCGGCAACAGCGATGCACTTCCTCGAACGGCCTGAAACCATGCCCAGGTGCCGTCGGGCACTCGCGAAACGTCAGTATCCCAGGCGCCGGTCGACGAGATGCAGCAGCGGCTCTCCGGCCTCGCCACGGCGAATGTTCTCGACAATGACCCCGACAGCTGAGTCCGGCCGCGTGGCGGACGCGATATGCGGCGTCACGGTGATGCCCGGGTGAGCCCAGAAGGGATGGTCGCCCGGCAACGGTTCTTCGCGAAAGACGTCAAGCGTCGCATGCGCAATCTGGCCACTGTCAAGCGCGGCGAGCAACGCGTCATCGTCGATCAGCGGACCACGTCCCGGGTTGATCAGGACGGCGCCCTTTGGCAGGAGAGCAAGCCGCTCCGCGTTCATGATCCCTTCTGTCGCGAGCGTGAGCGGCAGAAGGAGAATCAGAAGTTCAGCCTTGCGAAGCGCCTCGACGAGCCCGCCTTCTCCCGAATGGCACGTCACGCCCGGCACGTCCTTCGCGCTCCGACTCCAGCCTGTTACGGGAAAGCCCAGGCCCGAAAGCGCCTCGCCTACGGCGCGGCCAAGTATGCCCAACCCCAGGATGGTCAACGGTCGTTCGCGCGCAAGCGGAGGCACGTAAGGGTCCCAGACCGCATCGTGGCGGCAGACGTCCCTGTCGATGCCGAGATGATGCCGCATTGCGTGGGCAACACACCATTCGACCATGCCGTCTGTCAGTCCCGGATCCACCATGCGTGCGAGCGGCGCCGTCAAGGTCTCGTTGCCGATCACGCTTTCCACGCCCGCCCAGAGATTCAGGATCGCCTTGGCGCCCGTGAATGGCGAAAAGTCCTTCATGTCGCTCCACGGTGCATAGACGATGTAATCAATGGTCTCCGGCGACCGAGGCATTCTCTCGTGAATGACCTCGGCCTCGATTCCGGAATCGGTCAGCGCGGCCTGCAAGAGCCCGCCATATTCATCCCAGTCCACGCGCTGTCCGGAAATCAGGACCCTTATCAATTTCGCCACCTGTAGACGTGCGCAGACTGCACGAGGCCGAAGGCCGTCATCAGGACCAGCAGGGCCGATCCGCCATAGGAGACAAGCGGAAGGGGAACTCCCACCACCGGGGCAAGCCCCACCACCATCGAGATGTTCACCAGGACATGAAGGAACAGGGCCGCCGACACGCCCAGCGTAAGAAGCGCACCAAAGCGGTTCTTGTTCCCGAGCGCCGACAGGACGCACACGAAAATGATCAGGCCGTAGAGCGAAAGCAGGGAGAACCCTCCGACAAACCCGAACTCTTCGGCAAGCGTCGTGAATATGAAGTCCGTATGTTTCTCCGGCAGGAAGTTCAGGCGTGACTGCGTGCCTTGCATGAAGCCCTTTCCGGCCCACCCGCCGGATCCCAGCGCAATCTTGGACTGCGTGATATGATAGCCTGCCCCAAGGGGATCGATCGAGGGGTCAAGGAATATGTTGATCCGGCGATACTGGTAGTCTTGCAGGACTTGCCAATCCGTGCCGCGCGAAAGAAAGACCGTGAACACCATGCCCGCCACCGCGCCGGCCACGCCCAGGAAGTACCACCAGCTCACGCCGGCGCAGAACATCACGATGCCGCTTCCCATGACCAGGAGCACCGTCGTGCCCAGATCCGGTTGCCTGAAGATGATCGCTGCCGGGATGAGAATCAGGATCATTGGCACAAGAACCCATTGTGGCCGCGAAACGCTCGAAAGCGGCAGCCAGTCGTAATAGGCCGCGAGACACATCACGAGCGCGATCTTCATCAGTTCCGACGGCTGAAACTGGATGAATCCAAGATCAATCCAGCGCTGCGCGCCCATGCCGACGGTCCCAAAGAACTCCACCATGATCAGGAGAACGAGTGCGAAGGCATATGCCAGCCCGGAAACCGAGCGCCAGAACCAGATCGGCACAAGGCCGATCAACAGCATCAGGACGAGACCCGCCGCAAACCGCGTCATGTGCGGTTCCGCCCAGCGGGACACGTCCCCGCCCGCCGCCGAAGTCAGCATCAGGAATCCCACCGAGGCAACTGTGGTCAGCAGGACCACAAGCGCCCAGTTGACATGAAGAAGCTTGCGCGCGCCCCTCGGGATGAACCGTACCCTGTACTCGAGAAAGCTCATGCCCTGCTCGCCTCCCGGACCGGTTTCTGGCGTGGACGCAGCACCATCTCCCGATGCTGCTGCCGAATCGCTTCCCGCTGGTCCGGCGGATAGGCTGTCAGGGGCGGAATGCCCCCGGAAAGCGCGTAAAGCAGGATGTCTCGTGCCGGCAGAGCCACGAGCGCACCGCTGCTGCCGTGCTCGATGACCACGGCAATGGCGTATTTCGGCCTGTCGTAGGGCGCGAATGCAACAAAAAGGCCGTGGTCCCGGAGACGCCGGGGGAGCTCTTCGTTCTTCGTGACCCCCTGATCGCGCTCGGTTTCCGAGATGCTGCGCACCTGGCTGGTTCCTGTCTTGCCAGCCATCAGGAACTCTTCGGCAACGATCCGCGCATTCCGCGCCGTGCCCCTTGGGCCATTGACCACGTTGAACATGGCCCGTCGGACCAACTGCATCAAGCCATCGGGCAAGTCGATCCCTGCGGCCGGCTCGACCGGCGTCTCGACGCCGTCGATCGACTTGATCAAGCGTGGCTTGACGGCCCGCATGCTCGCAATGCGTGCGGTCATGACCGCGAGTTGCAACGGCGACGCCAGAACGTCGCCTTGCCCGATGCCCGCATTCAGGGTCTCTCCCTGAAGCCAGCCTTCGCCACGCACACGTGCCTTCCACTTGATCGACGGCACGAGTCCGGACCTTACGGCCGAGACGGGAATGTCGGGACGCTGCCCCAGACCGAATTCCGCGCATAGCTCCGCGATGCGATCGATTCCGACGCGGCGGGCAGCCTCGTAGAAATAGACGTCACAGGATTGGGCAATTGCCATGTCAAGATCCATCCGGCCGTGGCCACCAGAGCGCCAGCAATGGAACTTGCGCCCTCCGAACTCCAGGTGTCCTGGGCAATGTATGGTGTCGCGTGGTCCCAGCACGCCAGACCGCAGGGCCGCAAGCGCGGTCATCATCTTGAACGTGGAACCCGGCGGATACTGCCCCTGGACGGATCTGTTGAACAGAGGCACGTCGGCGTGATCCCGGAGCGCGCCATAGTCCTTCACCGAGATCCCGCGCACGAACAGGTTCGGATCAAAGGACGGTGACGAGACCATGGCCCGAAGTCCGCCGGTCTCGACGTCAATGACGACGGCGCTGCCGCTTTCGCCCGCGAGCCGCGCAAGCGCATAGTTCTGAAGCGCATGATCAACGGTCAGCTGCAGGTCGCTGCCAGGAACGGATTCATCGCGACCAAGCTCTCGCATGACACGGCCAGCCGCACTGACCTCGATCCTGCGGAGACCGGCACGGCCGCGGAGATCGGTCTCGCGCTTTGCCTCGATTCCGATCTTGCCGAACTGATACCCCGGAATCTGCAGGACAGGGTCCGGCGGTTCCACCCGGGACAGGTCGCTTTCGCTGACCGGTCCGACATAGCCAACCACGTGCGCAAAATCCGACTCCAGCGGATACACGCGCGACAGGCCGACTTCAGGCGTGATGCCAGGCAGGGCTGGCGCATTGACTGCGACTTCGGCAACATCTTCCCAGGCCAGTTGATCCGCAAGCGTGACCGGGACGAACGGACTCCGACGATACATCTCCTTCAATGCGCGCTCGAGCTTGCTCTCATCAAGCGCCACAAGCCGCCGGACCTTGGCAATCGTCTCTTCCACGTCACCGGCATCCTCTCGCACGATGACAATCCGGTAGTTCTGACCGTTTTGCGCGACAGGGATTCCGTGCCGGTCGAAGATCTTGCCCCGGCGCGGAGAGATGAGGCGAACGTTGACGCGGTTGTCCTCGGCCAGGAGCTGGTAGTTTGCCGCCTCGTGCACCTGCAGCTGACGCATCCTCAGCACCAAGGCTCCCAGGAGGGCAAGCTGGCCACCACCCAGCACGAGCGCGCGCCGCGAGATTACTCCGGCACTCTCGTCGGATTCTGCCCACGAGCGATTCATTTTCCTCCTCTCTCAGGACCGCTCCCTGTCCCCAGGGTGCTGCTTTCTGATACCGAGAACACGCTCGGACAGAAGAACGACAACCGGATAGAACAGGATCGCAAACCCCAAGTGCATGATCGTCACGTCCATGCCGGCATGACCGGCACCGGACAGCAACAGCATCACGATCTCCACGACTTTCATCACCAGAAGCACGATCGCAATGAGCAACCACTCCATGAACAGCGTCGCTGCAAACGCTCGTGCGCGTCGTCCGCGAAGGAATTCGCCGGCAAGAACCACCAGGGCCGCCCACAGCCCGGGAGGGCGCATGAACAGTATGTCGGCAATCAGGAAAACCGCCGCCAGAAGAAGCGCAGGCACGTATTCGGGGCGCCTGACGACCCAGGCAAAGGCCATGACAAGAACGAGTTCCTGACCTGGCACCCAGTCGTCGGGGCCAATGTCAAGCGGCAGAAGCTGGACAAAGCCCGCAGCGCCCGCCAGCAGGAAGAAGCCCGCCCGAAACAGCCAGACACGGCTCACGAAGTCAGCCATCGGCATTCTCCCCCGCCGCCTGCACGGCCTCGACCGGCGGCAGCAGCGGGCCAACCAGCACCGCCGGAGCATCCAGTTTCTCAACCGGCGGGCTGCGAAGCACACGCAGGAATTCCATCCGGTCGTAGTCGGCCGCAAGCCGCAGCCTCAGGCGACCGTTGCGGTCCAGCACGACATTTCCGACCAGCAATCCTGCCGGCAGCACACGACCGGCACCGGACGAGACGACACGATCGCCTGGCCGCACGTCATCCGGGGCGTCAATGAGCTCAAGGACCGGCAATCGGGAGTTGTCGCCCGAAAGAAGAGCGTCTTGCCCCGATGGCTGGATGGTGACGGGAACTCGGCTTGTGCTGTCCGTCAAGAGCAGCACACGGCTTGAGCGCTGCCCGACACCCAGGATCCGGCCGACAAGTCCGAGGCCGTCGGTGACGGCCCATCCATCCGCTATTCCGTCGCGCGCCCGCCCGACATTCAGCAGCACGGAATGGCGATAGGGTGAGCCGCTGTCGGCAATCACCTTGCCAGTGACCACCGTCAGCGCGGGGTCCAGCCGGGCCCTGTTCAAGTTCAGCAACCTGGCGTTCTCCTGCTCGAGTTGCAGCGCCGTCTCTCTCCAGGCCTTCAGCCGGCGAAGTTCGTCGCGCAATTCGCGGTTCTGACGCTGAAGAACGGAGTAGGACTGAATCTGCGTTGCCAGCTTGACCGTCGCCGTGACCGGCACCAGGGCCCATTCCAGATTCGTCACGACGAAATCGACGGCAGCAATCCGCATGCGCTCGGCCCGCGTTGTGTCGCTCCGCCAAAGAACGAAGCTGGCAAAAAGGGCAAGCACCAGGCAGCCGACGGCCAAGTGCCTGATCGGACGAAAATAATCGACTTTCTTGTCGTTTCGCCGTGCCACGATCCTACTTTGGCAACATTCCTGTTCCGCGCCAATGGCGCTTGATCATGCCATCCGATCCGAAAGGAATCGACACCGCGATGTCCACAATGCGGGAATACAGAAAGATGTGCCCCCCTTTCAACTTTCGTAGTCGATCACATGGCGCAGCTGCTTTTCGTACTCGAGCGCGGTTCCCGTCCCGATGGCGACGCAATGGAGCGCGTTGTCGGCCACGCTCACTGCAAGCCCCGTCTGTTCGCGGATCGCCAGGTCAAGCCCGCCCAGGAGCGCCCCGCCGCCGGTCAGCATGACTCCCCGGTCAACTATGTCCCCGGCCAGGTCGGGGGGCGTCACTTCCAGCGTCGACATGACTGCATCGACTATCTGCTGCACGGGTTCAAGCACCGCTTCAGCCACCTGCCCCTGATTGATCTCGAATTGCGTTGGCACGCCATTCAGCATGTCAATGCCACGGACCTCCATCGACTGGCCACGCCCGTTCTCCGGCATTCGTGCACAGCCGATCGTGGTCTTGATTCTCTCGGCCGTGGCCTCGCCGATCTGGACATTGTGCTTGCGCCGAATGTAGCTCACGATGCTCTCATCCATGCGGTCGCCACCCACCCTGACCGACATTGCATAGACTATGTCGCTCAGGGACAGCACCGCAACCTCGGTTGTCCCGCCGCCGATGTCGACGACCATGTTGCCCGTCGGATCCGTTATCGGAAGGCCAGCCCCCATTGCCGCCGCGATGGGCTCGGCGATCAGTCCGGCCTTTCTGGCGCCGGCCGCCTCCACGGACTGCCGGATCGCGCGCTTTTCGACCGGCGTCGCCCCGTGCGGCACGCAGACAATCACGCGCGGCTTTGGAAAGAACCCGCGCTTGTGCACCTTCTTGATGAGTTCCTTGATCATCGATTCCGCGACGTCGAAATCGGCGATGACGCCGTCCCGCAGCGGCCTGATCGCCTGGATGCTGCCCGGCGTGCGGCCCAGCATCATCCGGGCGTCCTCACCGACAGCCAGGATCTTCTTCTGCCCGTCCTTCAGGTAGTAGGCCACCACCGACGGCTCGTTCAGGATGACACCCTTGCCCTTGACATACACCAGCGTATTCGCCGTGCCGAGGTCAATTGCCATGTCCGAAGAAAACATTCCGCCGATCGCCATGCGTTCTGCCCCAATCTCCTTGAGCCGACAGAATCTCCCCGCCAACTCGCAAATTTGACTTCCCCACGCGCCGGAAAGTGCCCAAGCGGAGGCGGCGGAAGTCTACTGCGATTTCCTGAACGGGTTCAACTGCTCCCGCCCCGCAAGGGTGCGGCCCAGATTTGTAGGGAATTCCGTTTGAATCCGGTTGCCATGTGA